>NZ_UGHR01000005.1 GCF_900451195.1 Iodobacter fluviatilis | reverse complement strand
TGACAACATAAGTGCAACCAAAATAAGCGCACTTGTTTCGGCTATCCAAGCTCCATATGGCCGATAGGGATATAAATATACAAATGGCAGTAAAGCAACTAAAACAATATAATTCTATTATATTTTTTCATTTTTTCTTTTCAAAAAAAACGCACAAAATTCATTTGTGCGTTTTTTATTAAGCTAACCTCTAACGAATTTAAGGCTAAATATTATGCGTCACAACCTTTTGATTTTGCTGCAGCATCAGCATCTGAAGAGCAAGACCATTGGCCATCTGAAGTACGAGTTTGAGTAATTTTCTTGCCTGATACAGCTTTAGGGCCACCATTGATTTGTGCAAACAATAGTACCAGCTTCCGATGAAGATGAAAAACCATTCAAGAGATTCGAAGTACAATTGGCTGTAGCTTGCTTAATACCAATATCTTCTTTCGTAGGAACTGTTCCGTCAGCAATACGAGCATCAACACCAGTCTTTGGTGACGCTGTCTCAGCTAAAGCAGCAGCAAATTTAGATTTTGCTGTGTAATTTTGGTACGAAGGAATCGCTACAGCAGCCAAGATACCGATGATCGCAACAACGATCATCAATTCGATCAGGGTAAAACCTTTTTGCATGTTTTTCATATTTATCGCTCCCATATAATGTTCCAGAAGGAAACCCTGCGTTTCACTTAACCAAAACATTCACGGGGGAGTACTAAGCAATAGTCATGCCAGCTTATAAAACAAGTGAACTCAAAGTATTTCCCGACAAGTGCACTAATTATCGGGTACAGGCAGCAGTAAGGCCTAATGTACATGCTTTAATGTAGTCGTCTCTGGCTAGCTCTGGCTTTGCCTGAAGCTCAAAAACACGAGCGCGACCCAGATAGGGTCTGAAGTAATCTGGCTTTAATAAAATGGACCGATTAAAGTCTTCCAGCGCCTTTTGATAATCCTGCATTTCAAGATAAACAGCTCCTCTGTCATTGTAAACAAAGCTGTACTGCGGCCATATTTCTAAAGCCTTATTGAAATCATTAAGCGCAGAAATATATTGTCTCTCTTTAAAAAAAGCCAAGCCTCTATTGTGATAAACACGCTCTACACCAGGCCTGTTTTCTTTTCCATCCAGTAATCTGGCTGCATCGTCCCATAATAATAATGGATGAGAAAAACTAACCAACCTTTGTAAAGTTAATGGCAACATCAGCACGGCTATAGCACTTAGCAATATAATTGATTTTTAGCATTCAATTTTTGTAAAAAAACGGCAAAGCGCAAGATACAAAAACAAGCCAAATATAGCTGCGATAAATAACGAATGATTCCTGAATGCGTATCGTTGAAAACTCTGTAAAAAACATTATCCATGGGCAAAGGAAAGAAAAGCCTAACAACCCCGGTAAACCTCTTTTTTTCAATAAGTACATAAATGGAAATGGAAATAAAACATAGAATATGGCAGCAGGCAACTGAGGAAATAATATAAATTTGGTTGCAAAAACTTCATAAATATCTATTGACATCCACCGCGAAGAAGGTAAAAACCAGATCATTAAATATTTAAAAAATAAACCTGCCTGTGTAAATACTGAAAGTGGATAGGCTAGTTTTACGTTAAAATCAGGATCAATTAATGCCAACCGGGAAAACATAGCCGGAGCACCTAATTCATATGCTGAGCCGTACAGATCTATTTCATTTTTTTTAGCATAGAATACATAAGCCGCAATAAAAGTGCACATTAAAAAATATGGCCAGCTAAACTTCAAAATATTCTTAACGTCTTTTCTTACTAAAATTGCTGACATAAATGCTATGCTCGGCAACATAATGGCATTTTCTTTGCAAAGCACAGACAAGCCATACAACAATGCTGAAACGTATAAAAATAATTTATTTTCAAAAATAATGCTTTTAATAAACAAAAGCAACATGGCTAACGCAAAAAAAGTAGCCATCAGCATACTTCTTTGTGATAAATAAGCTACAGAATATGCAGCAGCTGGGTGCAGGGAAAAAATTAAACTTGCAAAAAACGCGGTATTTTCTAAAGATAAACCTTTGACTTCACTCTTTATTACTTCTTTTAAAAGATATTTTAATAAAATGTACAGAAGGACACCATTACAGGCATGAATAATTGAGTTTCCTAAATGAAGCCATATGACATCATTTCCAAAAGCAACGCGGGTCCATTCAAATGTTGCATAAGGCAGCCATCGTAAAGAAAAATCAAAATATTTATTTAAAAACTGATCATGAACAACGCCATTAAAAAAATAATTATCGTCAAACATAATAGGGTTATTAAAAAACATGAAGTACAAAACAAATGGAATTAGCACTATAAGAAATACATGTATAAAAAAACATACTTCGTATTGTAATATCTCAATGCCATCCCCTTTATTTTATAAAAAAACCCAGACTTGCCTTATTGCAAGCCTGGGTTTTAGATAAATATTAACGGCAGTATTTAACACTAAGACAAGTACCAGACTGAGCCCAGGTAATTGCTGAGCCTGCGGAATTTAATGTAGGACTTAAAATAGAAGTATATCCACCCGCAGCAGTAGTTCCGGTAAAATTTATAACACCATTCGCTACTACCACCAGCAGCGAGACCTGTTGTAGCAGCAGGTGCAGCCGGAATACCCTGTGTACCCGAGTTACACCCTGTAAATGTGCCTAAATCAGCATGGCACAATGCGACAGCTTGCTTATATGAATCAGAAATGCTGAGTACTTCTGAGAATTTAGCTTTTTTAGTGTAATCTTGATAAGACGGAATAGCCACCGCAGCTAAAATACCGATAATTGCCACAACAATCATTAATTCAATCAAAGTAAAACCTTGTTGAATATTCCTCATTTCATACTCCAAATATTTATATTAATAATTAAGCATTTTTAATAATAATTAAATATTTTAAAAAAAATGAGCCAGTTATTATCAAACCAGCTCATCTATAAATACCTTATTAGCGGCAGTATTTTACAGACAGACAAGTGCCTGTTTGTGCCCAAGTAATTGCAGATCCTGCTGCATTTAAAGTAGGAGATAAAACAGATGTATATCCACCTGCAGCAGTAGTACCTGTAAATGTAATAACCCCTGCTGAAATGGTGCCGCCAGCAGCAAGCCCCGTTGTAGCCGCAGGCGCAGCCGGAATACCCTGAGTACCCGCATCACACCCCGTAAAAGTGCCTAAATCTGCATGGCACAGTGCTACCGCTTGCTTGTACGAATCAGAAATACTCAGCACTTCAGAGAATTTCGCTTTCTTGGTGTAGTCCTGATAAGAGGGGATCGCCACTGCTGCCAGGATACCGATAATGGCTACAACAATCATCAATTCGATCAGGGTAAAACCCTTTTGCATGTTTTTCATTTCTTGCTCCTAACCTTTGATTTAAAAGCTTTTTTCCCTGAGCACTTGCATGCAAAATATGTTCTTTGCTTGAGTATGACAATGCAATATAGGTGCCTGACGGTGTAGGTTTTAGGGGTAAGCTGATTAACGGTGGGATTAGTCGGCAGACCAACGGTGAGTGCCTTATACTTTGTTGTGTACTGCCTGTTAGGCAGCTGCCGTTGTAGCTCAGTTGGCAGAGCAACTGATTCGTAATCAGTAGGTCGGGTGTTCGATTCACCTCAACGGCACCATCTGATTTAAATAAAAAAAGCCCCACCTAGGGCAAATGCCGTTCACTTAAGCCGTTTTGCTTGAGTTCCCCCTTTGAAAAAGGGAGGCTAGGGGGATTTGCAGTTGACGCTGAGCTTAAATAAGCAAAAAACCAAAGGAAAATCCCCCTAATCCTCCCTTTTTCAAAGGGGGAACAAAAGCAAAACGGCTTAAGTGAACGGCATTTGCCCTAGGTGGGGCTTTTTTATTTAAATCAGATGGTGCCGTTGAGGTGAATCGAACACCCGACCTACTGATTACGAATCAGTTGCTCTGCCAACTGAGCTACAACGGCAGCTGCCTAACAGGCAGTACACAACAAAGTATAAGGCACTCACCGTTGGTCTGCCGACTAATCCCACCGTTAATCAGCTTACCCCTAAAACCTACACCGTCAGGCACCTATATTGCATTGTCATACTCAAGCAAAGAACATATTTTGCATGCAAGTGCTCAGGGAAAAAAGCTTTTAAATCAAAGGTTAGGAGCAAGAAATGAAAAACATGCAAAAGGGTTTTACCCTGATCGAATTGATGATTGTTGTAGCCATTATCGGTATCCTGGCAGCAGTGGCGATCCCCTCTTATCAGGACTACACCAAGAAAGCGAAATTCTCTGAAGTGCTGAGTATTTCTGATTCGTACAAGCAAGCGGTAGCACTGTGCCATGCAGATTTAGGCACTTTTACGGGGTGTGATGCGGGTACTCAGGGTATTCCGGCTGCGCCTGCGGCTACAACGGGGCTTGCTGCTGGCGGCACCATTTCAGCAGGGGTTATTACATTTACAGGTACTACTGCTGCAGGTGGATATACATCTGTTTTATCTCCTACTTTAAATGCAGCAGGATCTGCAATTACTTGGGCACAAACAGGCACTTGTCTGTCTGTAAAATACTGCCGCTAATAAGGTATTTATAGATGAGCTGGTTTGATAATAACTGGCTCATTTTTTTAAAATATTTAATTATTATTAAAAATGCTTAATTATTAATATAAATATTTGGAGTATGAAATGAGGAATATTCAACAAGGTTTTACTTTGATTGAATTAATGATTGTTGTGGCAATTATCGGTATTTTAGCTGCGGTGGCTATTCCGTCTTATCAAGATTACACTAAAAAAGCTAAATTCTCAGAAGTACTCAGCATTTCTGATTCATATAAGCAAGCTGTCGCATTGTGCCATGCTGATTTAGGCACATTTACAGGGTGTAACTCGGGTACACAGGGTATTCCGGCTGCACCTGCTGCTACAACAGGTCTCGCTGCTGGTGGTACAGTAGCGAATGGTGTTATAAATTTTACCGGAACTACTGCTGCGGGTGGATATACTTCTATTTTAAGTCCTACATTAAATTCCGCAGGCTCAGCAATTACCTGGGCTCAGTCTGGTACTTGTCTTAGTGTTAAATACTGCCGTTAATATTTATCTAAAACCCAGGCTTGCAATAAGGCAAGTCTGGGTTTTTTTATAAAATAAAGGGGATGGCATTGAGATATTACAATACGAAGTATGTTTTTTTTATACATGTATTTCTTATAGTGCTAATTCCATTTGTTTTGTACTTCATGTTTTTTAATAACCCTATTATGTTTGACGATAATTATTTTTTTAATGGCGTTGTTCATGATCAGTTTTTAAATAAATATTTTGATTTTTCTTTACGATGGCTGCCTTATGCAACATTTGAATGGACCCGCGTTGCTTTTGGAAATGATGTCATATGGCTTCATTTAGGAAACTCAATTATTCATGCCTGTAATGGTGTCCTTCTGTACATTTTATTAAAATATCTTTTTAAAGAAGTAATAAAGAGTGAAGTCAAAGGTTTATCTTTAGAAAATACCGCGTTTTTTGCAAGTTTAATTTTTTCCCTGCACCCAGCTGCTGCATATTCTGTAGCTTATTTATCACAAAGAAGTATGCTGATGGCTACTTTTTTTGCGTTAGCCATGTTGCTTTTGTTTATTAAAAGCATTATTTTTGAAAATAAATTATTTTTATACGTTTCAGCATTGTTGTATGGCTTGTCTGTGCTTTGCAAAGAAAATGCCATTATGTTGCCGAGCATAGCATTTATGTCAGCAATTTTAGTAAGAAAAGACGTTAAGAATATTTTGAAGTTTAGCTGGCCATATTTTTTAATGTGCACTTTTATTGCGGCTTATGTATTCTATGCTAAAAAAAATGAAATAGATCTGTACGGCTCAGCATATGAATTAGGTGCTCCGGCTATGTTTTCCCGGTTGGCATTAATTGATCCTGATTTTAACGTAAAACTAGCCTATCCACTTTCAGTATTTACACAGGCAGGTTTATTTTTTAAATATTTAATGATCTGGTTTTTACCTTCTTCGCGGTGGATGTCAATAGATATTTATGAAGTTTTTGCAACCAAATTTATATTATTTCCTCAGTTGCCTGCTGCCATATTCTATGTTTTATTTCCATTTCCATTTATGTACTTATTGAAAAAAAGAGGTTTACCGGGGTTGTTAGGCTTTTCTTTCCTTTGCCCATGGATAATGTTTTTTACAGAGTTTTCAACGATACGCATTCAGGAATCATTCGTTATTTATCGCAGCTATATTTGGCTTGTTTTTGTATCTTGCGCTTTGCCGTTTTTTTTACAAAAATTGAATGCTAAAAAATCAATTATATTGCTAAGTGCTATAGCCGTGCTGATGTTGCCATTAACTTTACAAAGGTTGGTTAGTTTTTCTCATCCATTATTATTATGGGACGATGCAGCCAGATTACTGGATGGAAAAGAAAACAGGCCTGGTGTAGAGCGTGTTTATCACAATAGAGGCTTGGCTTTTTTTAAAGAGAGACAATATATTTCTGCGCTTAATGATTTCAATAAGGCTTTAGAAATATGGCCGCAGTACAGCTTTGTTTACAATGACAGAGGAGCTGTTTATCTTGAAATGCAGGATTATCAAAAGGCGCTGGAAGACTTTAATCGGTCCATTTTATTAAAGCCAGATTACTTCAGACCCTATCTGGGTCGCGCTCGTGTTTTTGAGCTTCAGGCAAAGCCAGAGCTAGCCAGAGACGACTACATTAAAGCATGTACATTAGGCCTTACTGCTGCCTGTACCCGATAATTAGTGCACTTGTCGGGAAATACTTTGAGTTCACTTGTTTTATAAGCTGGCATGACTATTGCTTAGTACTCCCCCGTGAATGTTTTGGTTAAGTGAAACGCAGGGTTTCCTTCTGGAACATTATATGGGAGCGATAAATATGAAAAACATGCAAAAAGGTTTTACCCTGATCGAATTGATGATCGTTGTTGCGATCATCGGTATCTTGGCTGCTGTAGCGATTCCTTCGTACCAAAATTACACAGCAAAATCTAAATTTGCTGCTGCTTTAGCTGAGACAGCGTCACCAAAGACTGGTGTTGATGCTCGTATTGCTGACGGAACAGTTCCTACGAAAGAAGATATTGGTATTAAGCAAGCTACAGCCAATTGTACTTCGAATCTCTTGAATGGTTTTTCATCTTCATCGGAAGCTGGTACTATTGTTTGCACAATCAATGGTGGCCCTAAAGCTGTATCAGGCAAGAAAATTACTCAAACTCGTACTTCAGATGGCCAATGGTCTTGCTCTTCAGATGCTGATGCTGCAGCAAAATCAAAAGGTTGTGACGCATAATATTTAGCCTTAAATTCGTTAGAGGTTAGCTTAATAAAAAACGCACAAATGAATTTTGTGCGTTTTTTTTGAAAAGAAAAAATGAAAAAATATAATAGAATTATATTGTTTTTAGTTGCTTTACTGCCATTTGTATATTTTATATCCCTATCGGCCATATGGAGCTTGGATAGCCGAAACAAGTGCGCTTATTTTGGTTGCACTTATGTTGTCATTCAGTAATG
>NZ_UGHR01000003.1:600000-753692 GCF_900451195.1 Iodobacter fluviatilis | reverse complement strand
GATAGATCACTTGGTTTCGGGTCTACGCCCAGCAACTATGCGCCCTATTCGGACTCGGTTTCCCTACGCCTCCCCTACTCGGTTAAGCTTGCTACTGAACGTAAGTCGCTGACCCATTATACAAAAGGTACGCAGTCACCCCATTTTTCAAGGGCTCCCACTGTTTGTATGCATCCGGTTTCAGGTTCTATTTCACTCCCCTCCGGGGTTCTTTTCGCCTTTCCTCACGGTACTGGTTCACTATCGGTCGATGATGAGTATTTAGCCTTGGAGGATGGTCCCCCCATCTTCAAACAGGATTTCTCGTGTCCCGCCCTACTTGTCGCATGCTTAGTACCAACCAATCTTTTTCGTGTACGGGGCTATCACCCACTGTCGCCAGACTTTCCAGACTGTTCCATAAAGTTTGATTTATCACATGCAGGCTCTTCCCATTTCGCTCGCCACTACTTTGGGAATCTCGGTTGATTTCTTTTCCTTCGGCTACTTAGATGTTTCAGTTCGCCGAGTTCGCTTCTCATGACCTATGTATTCAGTCATGGATGACCCAAAAGGGCCGGGTTTCCCCATTCGGATATCACGGGATCAATGCTTATTTGCCAGCTCCCCCGTGCTTTTCGCAGGCTAACGCGTCCTTCTTCGCCTATCATCGCCAAGGCATCCACCAGATGCACTTAGTCGCTTGATCCTATAACCTCAAACACGTATCAACAAAGTTAATACAATTCGAAGTATCTGATTTCGCTTTGTTTGCGACATCGATTATTCAGTTCTGACTTCGAACAATCGATTTTGATACAATCTACCCTTATTTATTTCTAAATTTGAGTATTACTTCTTCTATTTTTTTAAAGATCAAGTTACTGTCTTGCTGATTTTAGAAACCAGAATAAATGTGACTTTATTAAATCACATCAATTCTGAATCCTAATCAACAATCCCTAAACCTACAGTCGATGAGTGTGAGTACTCAATCCAAAAGTCTTCTCTTGAAAGGAGGTGATCCAGCCGCAGGTTCCCCTACGGCTACCTTGTTACGACTTCACCCCAGTCATGAATCCCACCGTGGTAAGCGGCCTCCTTACGGTTAGCCTACCTACTTCTGGTGAAACCCATTCCCATGGTGTGACGGGCGGTGTGTACAAGGCCCGGGAACGTATTCACCGCGACATGCTGATCCGCGATTACTAGCGATTCCGACTTCATGGAGTCGAGTTGCAGACTCCAATCCGGACTACGATCGGTTTTATGAGATTAGCTCCACCTCGCGGCTTGGCAACCCTCTGTACCGACCATTGTATGACGTGTGAAGCCCTAGCCATAAGGGCCATGAGGACTTGACGTCATCCCCACCTTCCTCCGGTTTGTCACCGGCAGTCTCCTTAAAGTGCCCAACTAAATGGTAGCAACTAAGGACAAGGGTTGCGCTCGTTGCGGGACTTAACCCAACATCTCACGACACGAGCTGACGACAGCCATGCAGCACCTGTGTATTGGTTCCTTGCGGCACTCCCCAATCTCTCAGGGATTCCAACCATGTCAAGGCTAGGTAAGGTTTTTCGCGTTGCATCGAATTAATCCACATCATCCACCGCTTGTGCGGGCCCCCGTCAATTCCTTTGAGTTTTAGCCTTGCGGCCGTACTCCCCAGGCGGTCTACTTCACGCGTTAGCTGCGTTACTAAGGAACGAATTCCCCAACAACTAGTAGACATCGTTTAGGGCGTGGACTACCAGGGTATCTAATCCTGTTTGCTCCCCACGCTTTCGTGCATGAGTGTCAGTATTAGCCCAGGGGGTTGCCTTCGCCATCGGTGTTCCTCCGCATCTCTACGCATTTCACTGCTACACGCGGAATTCCACCCCCCTCTGCCATACTCTAGTTGACCAGTTTGCAATGCAATTCCCAGGTTGAGCCCGGGGCTTTCACATCACACTTAATCAACCACCTGCGCACCCTTTACGCCCAGTAATTCCGATTAACGCTTGGACCCTACGTATTACCGCGGCTGCTGGCACGTAGTTAGCCGGTCCTTATTCTTCCGGTACTGTCATCCCCAATGGATATTAGCCACTAGGATTTCCTCCCGAACAAAAGCGCTTTACAACCCGAAGGCCTTCTTCACGCACGCGGCATTGCTGGATCAGGCTTGCGCCCATTGTCCAAGATTCCCCACTGCTGCCTCCCGTAGGAGTCTGGACCGTGTCTCAGTTCCAGTGTGGCGGATCGTCCTCTAAGACCCGCTACAGATCGTGGCCTTGGTGAGCCTTTACCTCACCAACTAGCTAATCTGATATCGGCCGCTCTAATAACGAGAGGTCTTGCGATCCCCCTCTTTCCCCCTCAGGGCGTATGCGGTATTAGCTATCCTTTCGGATAGTTATCCCCCATTACTAGGTACGTTCCGATATATTACTCACCCGTTCGCCACTCGTCAGCGGTGCAAGCACCCTGTTACCGTTCGACTTGCATGTGTAAAGCATGCCGCCAGCGTTCAATCTGAGCCAGGATCAAACTCTTTAGTTTAATCGCTAAGCTAGTACTTACTGGCTTACTTTATTCAGAGCAACCATCGCTGGTTGCTCCTTACTCATGTAAGCACTTGTTTCGCTTCCGAATCAAGCACTCACACTCATCGACTGTATTTTTTTAAAGATCGTTCTCGCTACCTGCATCACTCCGTTTCCGTGTGTGCTGCAGCGAGAGGCCGAACTATACCGGCGGGGCCCCATTCGGTCAACACCCTGAGCAAGATAAAACGAAGTAAGTCGCTAAGT
This sequence comes from Iodobacter fluviatilis, assembly GCF_900451195.1. Taxonomy (NCBI): domain Bacteria; kingdom Pseudomonadati; phylum Pseudomonadota; class Betaproteobacteria; order Neisseriales; family Chitinibacteraceae; genus Iodobacter; species Iodobacter fluviatilis. The sequence goes on along the minus strand of NZ_UGHR01000003.1, from coordinate 750,915 downwards.
GATTGATTTTAAGTAAATCTATTTTTCTATATTTCAGCCACACACACTCAAGCCAAAGACTCGCCGCAACCAAATTACTTTCATTTCCGTGAAATAATCATGCATTTAGAAACTTTATCGTTTCGTTAGACAATGGAAGTCCAGCGTCATCGCTCCCGGCAGCAAGCAGAGCTTGTTCCGCCGGCCTTTACACCTAGCGAGGCTTGCCAACCTTGGAGCCACGAACACGTCGAAATCAATGGCGTGTTTCAGACTGTCAATCAGCGTCCAAATGTTGCCAGTTTGGCAGTCCGTTTTTTTCCCGTTTTTCGCTATTTAAACCAGAACAAATCATTTCCCGTTTCAAGTATTTCACAGCAATGCGTTGTCCAGTCCAGCAGCGCCAGTAGCTGCACAAACCAGAGTGGTATTGGACGCCGATTAATAAACTGAATGACTAGAGCCCTTAATGTGGCTCAAAGAAACGCTGGAAAAACGGCCAATCTGGCCGAATAGTCGGATTGATGAATTGCTACCGCTACGCGGCCAATTCACATCAGAGCGCCCAACCAGGTTGTCACGCTGGACACATACGGTTTATCGCGTAACCCAACACGCAAACCTCTGGTGCTTATCGTTAAGCTACAGCGCGCATTTCTTCCGCGCAAAGCAAAACCCCCGCCTCTTTCGAGTACGGGGGTCTTGGTACGGCTTAGGGTGTCTGGCAATGACCTACTTTCACACAGGTAATCTGCACTATCATCGGCGCTAAGGTGTTTCACTGTCCTGTTCGGGATGGGAAGGAGTGGGACCACCTCGCTATGGTCGCCAGACTTTAACGGGTTAACTCGTTGCACTTACTACTCTGCAACGCGTTCAGTTCAATAGAAGAAGTAATGTCTTACATTTCAAATCTAGTTTTCTAATCTGGGTAGATTATACCGTCGCACACACGCGCTTCAGGTTATAGGATCAAGCCTTACGGGCAATTAGTATCGGTTAGCTTAACGCATTACTGCGCTTCCACACCCGACCTATCAACGTCCTGGTCTCGAACGACCCTTTAAAAGGCTTAAAGCCTTGGGGAAATCTCATCTTGAGGCGAGTTTCGCGCTTAGATGCTTTCAGCGCTTATCTCTTCCAGATTTAGCTACCCGGCGATGCCACTGGCGTGACAACCGGTACACCAGAGATCTGTCCACTCCGGTCCTCTCGTACTAGGAGCAGCCCCCCTCAAATTTCCAACGCCCACTGCAGATAGGGACCAAACTGTCTCACGACGTTTTGAACCCAGCTCACGTACCACTTTAAATGGCGAACAGCCATACCCTTGGGACCGGCTACAGCCCCAGGATGTGATGAGCCGACATCGAGGTGCCAAACTCCGCCGTCGATGTGAACTCTTGGGCGGAATCAGCCTGTTATCCCCGGAGTACCTTTTATCCGTTGAGCGATGGCCCTTCCATTCAGAACCACCGGATCACTATGTCCTGCTTTCGCACCTGCTCGACTTGTCTGTCTCGCAGTTAAGCCGCCTTATGCCATTACACTATCAGTACGATGTCCGACCGTACCTAGGCGACCTTCGAGCTCCTCCGTTACAATTTGGGAGGAGACCGCCCCAGTCAAACTGCCTACCATGCACGGTCCCCGATCCGGATAACGGACCAAGGTTAGAACCTCAAAGGGGTCAGGGTGGTATTTCAAGGACGACTCCACACAGACTAGCGTCCATGCTTCAATGTCTCCCACCTATCCTACACAAACCACTTCAAAGTCCAATGCAAAGCTACAGTAAAGGTTCACGGGGTCTTTCCGTCTAGCAGCGGGGAGATTGCATCTTCACAAACATTTCAACTTCGCTGAGTCTCAGGAGGAGACAGTAGGGCCATCGTTACGCCATTCGTGCGGGTCGGAACTTACCCGACAAGGAATTTCGCTACCTTAGGACCGTTATAGTTACGGCCGCCGTTTACTGGGACTTCAGTCAAGAGCTTGCACCCCATCATTTAATCTTCCAGCACCGGGCAGGCGTCACACCCTATACGTCGTCTTTCGACTTTGCAGAGTGCTGTGTTTTTGATAAACAGTCGCAGCCCCCATTTCTCTGCGACCCATGTCAGCTCCAGCCGCAAGGGCCTTCACCTAATATGGGCTCACCTTCTCCCGAAGTTACGGTGATAATTTGCCGAGTTCCTTCTCCTGAGTTCTCTCAAGCACCTTAGAATTCTCTTCCTACCCACCTGTGTCGGTTTGCGGTACGGTCAATATAAGCTGAAGCTTAGAGGCTTTTCTTGGAAGCATAGGATCAATCACTTCAGTCCGAAGACTTCGTCGTCACGTCTCAGCGTTAAAGCAGCCCGGATTTGCCTAAGCCACACGCCTACTCGCTTAAACCCACTATTCCAACAGTGGGCTGACCTACCTTTCTCCGTCCCCCATCGCACTTTATATCGGTACGGGAATATTAACCCGTTGTCCATCGACTACGCATTTCTGCCTCGCCTTAGGGGCCGACTCACCCTGCGCCGATGAACGTTGCGCAGGAAACCTTGGGTTTTCGGTGTGCGGGCTTTTCACCCGCATTATCGCTACTCATGTCAGCATTCGCACTTCCGATACCTCCAGCATCCTTCTCAAGACACCTTCGCAGGCCTACGGAACGCTCCTCTACCATATGCACATCGTGCATATTCGCGTCTTCGGTTATCAGTTTGAGCCCGTTACATCTTCCGCGCAGGACGACTCGACCAGTGAGCTATTACGCTTTCTTTAAATGATGGCTGCTTCTAAGCCAACATCCTGGCTGTCTATGCCTTCCCACCTCGTTTTCCACTTAACTGATTATTTGGGACCTTAGACGGCGATCTGGGTTGTTTCCCTCTTGACCATGGACGTTAGCACCCACAGTCTGTCTCCCATGCTCGCACTTGACGGTATTCAGAGTTTGCCATGGTTTGGTAAGTCGCGATGACCCCCTAGCCATAACAGTGCTTTACCCCCGTCAGTGATACATGAGGCACTACCTAAATAGTTTTCGAGGAGAACCAGCTATTTCCAAGTTTGTTTAGCCTTTCACCCCTATCCACAGCTCATCCCCTAATTTTGCAACATTAGTGGGTTCGGACCTCCAGTGCGTGTTACCGCACCTTCATCCTGGCCATGGATAGATCACTTGGTTTCGGGTCTACGCCCAGCAACTATGCGCCCTATTCGGACTCGGTTTCCCTACGCCTCCCCTACTCGGTTAAGCTTGCTACTGAACGTAAGTCGCTGACCCATTATACAAAAGGTACGCAGTCACCCCATTTTGCAAGGGCTCCCACTGTTTGTATGCATCCGGTTTCAGGTTCTATTTCACTCCCCTCCCGGGGTTCTTTTCGCCTTTCCCTCACGGTACTGGTTCACTATCGGTCGATGATGAGTATTTAGCCTTGGAGGATGGTCCCCCCATCTTCAAACAGGATTTCTCGTGTCCCGCCCTACTTGTCGCATGCTTAGTACCAACCAATCTTTTTCGTGTACGGGGCTATCACCCACTGTCGCCAGACTTTCCAGACTGTTCCACTAAAGTTTGATTTATCACATGCAGGCTCTTCCCATTTCGCTCGCCACTACTTTGGGAATCTCGGTTGATTTCTTTTCCTTCGGCTACTTAGATGTTTCAGTTCGCCGAGTTCGCTTCTCATGACCTATGTATTCAGTCATGGATGACCCAAAAGGGCCGGGTTTCCCCATTCGGATATCACGGGATCAATGCTTATTTGCCAGCTCCCCCGTGCTTTTCGCAGGCTAACGCGTCCTTCTTCGCCTATCATCGCCAAGGCATCCACCAGATGCACTTAGTCGCTTGATCCTATAACCTCAAACACGTATCAACAAAGTTAATACAATTCGAAGTATCTGATTTCGCTTTGTTTGCGACATCGATTATTCAGTTCTGACTTCGAACAATCGATTTTGATACAATCTACCCTTATTTATTTCTAAATTTGAGTATTACTTCTTCTATTTTTTTAAAGATCAAGTTACTGTCTTGCTGATTTTAGAAACCAGAATAAATGTGACTTTATTAAATCACATCAATTCTGAATCCTAATCAACAATCCCTAAACCTACAGTCGATGAGTGTGAGTACTCAATCCAAAAGTCTTCTCTTGAAAGGAGGTGATCCAGCCGCAGGTTCCCCTACGGCTACCTTGTTACGACTTCACCCCAGTCATGAATCCCACCGTGGTAAGCGGCCTCCTTACGGTTAGCCTACCTACTTCTGGTGAAACCCATTCCCATGGTGTGACGGGCGGTGTGTACAAGGCCCGGGAACGTATTCACCGCGACATGCTGATCCGCGATTACTAGCGATTCCGACTTCATGGAGTCGAGTTGCAGACTCCAATCCGGACTACGATCGGTTTTATGAGATTAGCTCCACCTCGCGGCTTGGCAACCCTCTGTACCGACCATTGTATGACGTGTGAAGCCCTAGCCATAAGGGCCATGAGGACTTGACGTCATCCCCACCTTCCTCCGGTTTGTCACCGGCAGTCTCCTTAAAGTGCCCAACTAAATGGTAGCAACTAAGGACAAGGGTTGCGCTCGTTGCGGGACTTAACCCAACATCTCACGACACGAGCTGACGACAGCCATGCAGCACCTGTGTTCAAGTTCCTTGCGGCACTCCCCAATCTCTCAGGGATTCTTGACATGTCAAGGCTAGGTAAGGTTTTTCGCGTTGCATCGAATTAATCCACATCATCCACCGCTTGTGCGGGCCCCCGTCAATTCCTTTGAGTTTTAGCCTTGCGGCCGTACTCCCCAGGCGGTCTACTTCACGCGTTAGCTGCGTTACTAAGGAACGAATTCCCCAACAACTAGTAGACATCGTTTAGGGCGTGGACTACCAGGGTATCTAATCCTGTTTGCTCCCCACGCTTTCGTGCATGAGTGTCAGTATTAGCCCAGGGGGTTGCCTTCGCCATCGGTGTTCCTCCGCATCTCTACGCATTTCACTGCTACACGCGGAATTCCACCCCCCTCTGCCATACTCTAGTTGACCAGTTTGCAATGCAATTCCCAGGTTGAGCCCGGGGCTTTCACATCACACTTAATCAACCACCTGCGCACCCTTTACGCCCAGTAATTCCGATTAACGCTTGGACCCTACGTATTACCGCGGCTGCTGGCACGTAGTTAGCCGGTCCTTATTCTTCCGGTACTGTCATCCCCAATGGATATTAGCCACTAGGATTTCCTCCCGAACAAAAGCGCTTTACAACCCGAAGGCCTTCTTCACGCACGCGGCATTGCTGGATCAGGCTTGCGCCCATTGTCCAAGATTCCCCACTGCTGCCTCCCGTAGGAGTCTGGACCGTGTCTCAGTTCCAGTGTGGCGGATCGTCCTCTAAGACCCGCTACAGATCGTGGCCTTGGTGAGCCTTTACCTCACCAACTAGCTAATCTGATATCGGCCGCTCTAATAACGAGAGGTCTTGCGATCCCCCTCTTTCCCCCTCAGGGCGTATGCGGTATTAGCTATCCTTTCGGATAGTTATCCCCCATTACTAGGTACGTTCCGATATATTACTCACCCGTTCGCCACTCGTCAGCGGTGCAAGCACCCTGTTACCGTTCGACTTGCATGTGTAAAGCATGCCGCCAGCGTTCAATCTGAGCCAGGATCAAACTCTTTAGTTTAATCACTAAGCTAGTACTTACTGACTTACTTTATTCGGCACATCCATCGCTGAATGCACCTTACTCATGTAAGCACTTGTTTCGCTTCCGAATCAAGCACTCACACTCATCGACTGTATTTTTTTAAAGATCGCCTCGTCTGTGACATCACCGTGTTGCTGTGTGTGCTGCAGCGAGAGGCCGAAATATACGGCCCTAGGCCTGTGACGTCAACCACTAGCGTGCAATAAAATCGTAGCAATAGGCTAAGTGTTTGATTTGTAGTGTTATGCGTAACAGTATAAAACGCTTTGATTTATGGCGATTCATGAATCCAGAGTACAAAACAAAACCGCCACGAGAGACTCGTGGCGGTTTTGTTGGCTAAATACGCTTAAATTAAGCGGAACTCAGCGTTTGATGCCATACACTTTGCCGTTTGGCAGGGTGATGGTGATATTGCTTGGTACAGTCAGCGGCATAAACACACGCATGCCGATGGTGATGGTTTTGCCTGCGCTAAAGTCTGCAACGCCCCAGCCTGATTCTTTCATTGCATACGTTAAGCGATGGAAGCCATCTGGCAGACCGCCGACGTTGCCTGATTTGCTGCCGGCCGTAACTGCAGTCCATGTTCCACCACTATATATATCCACTAAGTTTTCAACACCATTGCCTGCTGGTGGATCGCTAGGCTTGAGGTATTGCGTTTCAGATGGAATCAGTGGTGTTGATGGTGCAACGTTAAACGCTACTTTCGCGCCGGTCAGGTCAACTTTAGAGTTGTTTTTCAGCTTCAGGCCAATTGCGAGTGGATAGTTATCATCGCCTTTAGGCTTGTAACCAACCATATCAACAGCCACATCTAGCAGTTCAGCAGGTTGAGCAAACTTCTCATCCCCTGCTTTGATGCCATATGGAGCCGCAGCACGCATTTTAGTAGCAGCCAACTTAGTCAGCGTGCTGCCCATAGAGTAATAACCCAAGCCATTTTCTGATGGCTTGCTGTAATCCCCTGCCATTTCCCAGAACATGATACCGCCAGCGCCCTGATCAATTGCATACTGAACTTTGGCAGCAAAGGATTGCTCATTCTCCGTGGACAAGAACACTTTGGTGGTTGGGTTCCATAACCAGGAAGATTTCGCCACATCATCGTAGTTTTCTTGATAAGTGCCACGTACTTTTGCTTCAGGGCGGCTTTGATCATGGCCGTACTGAGTAAAGTAAGGTGCACTCAGGCCATCTCGCAGATTATTTACGTGCCACAGTGGATTCACCCCTGCGTACATTTCATTGCCATCTGCATCTCGGTCAAACCACAGATTATCAATCCCCTGAGCGCCAAGGCCGCAAGGTGCGCCCGCTTTTGCACTCAAAGCATCAGGACCTAAATTACCACCGGTACCGAGGTAGCATTTTTTCTGATCGGCTAGAGCAGAAATACCCCACAGACCATTGGTGCCGCCCGTTACATTTTGCGAGCCACGGGTGTAGTACGGCAGGCCGATATTGATACGGCCACCTGCAAGCGCGGTGCGGAAGTATTTATAAGCCCAATCAATATTCAGATAGCCTTGCGAGTTGTAATAATGTGCATCGCCACCGGAATAAATTTTGGCATCGGCGATTTCATTATCTTTACCCGTGTCATACAGAGCGGCATTGTGGCCCACGAAGTGGTTCCATGCGCCGTGCAAGTCATAAGTCATCATATTGACGTAATCAAGATACTTAACGGCCTGCATGGCTTCCATACCGCGCAGCAAATAGCCTGATGATGGCGAAGCAATCGTCAGCATGTAGTACTTACCTTTTGCTGCGGAGGCTTTATCCAGCTCAGTGCGCAGTGTTTTGGTCAGGGCCATATAGCCTTTCCACAACTCACCACGGTGCGCATTGCCGATTTTCCAGTCTTCTGGATTACCCGCATCATTCATAGAAGTTGGGTATTCGTAATCTAGATCGATCCCATCAAAGCCATACTTCTGAAGGAACTCAACTGCAGACTTAGCAAAAATATCGATTCTGTCCTGACGAACCGCACCCGTGGCCGCATCATTCGTCAGCGCGTAATAACCACCGCTGACGGTCCGACCATCGGCATCGTTAAAGTAACCCCCTGTTTCTGCCCAGCCGCCCACCGACAACAGCAGCTTCACGCCCTTAGGCGCGTTTTTGTGCAGCATATTGAAGTGACCTTTGTACGGCAGGCTGTTATCCAGCGCGTATTTAGGATCACCTTTTTTATCATCAAACGTTATACCAACTGCGGAGTTCTTTGGATCTGCGGTGTTACCTACCGAAACTTGCCAATTGCTATCGATATGAGCAAAGGCGTAGTTCACGTGGGTAATGTCATTCCACGGGATATCGGCGGCCAGATAGGAGTTCGGGCCTGAATTACGCCAGTTAGTGAAGTAGCCGATCGAACGACGCTTCATATTATTTGGCAGCTTCTCACGACCATTCACATCGTACACATCGCAGTAAGGCACATTTGCAACGTCAGTAACCAAACCTTCAGGCTGACAAGCAACGCTTGGAGCTGGAGTAGGAACGGGTGTTGGAACCGGCGTTGGTACTGGTGTCGGTACTGGTGTTGGAACCGGTGTTGGGACAGGTGTCGGTACTGGCGTTGGAACCGGTGTTGGAACCGGTGTCGGCACTGGTGTTGGTGTTGGCGTAGAACCGCAAGCTCCCAGATCCAGCCAAGGCTTGCCTGCACCTACATTGCTGGACGGTACATCGCCCTGTGTCCACCACTGTGCTTTATAGTTGCGCCCTGCATAGGTCACACTTTGTCCACCCGAATAAGCGGTGGTTGACGACCATGCTAAAAAACAGCCCGCTGGAGTCGGTGCAGGTGTTGGTACTGGAGTTGGTACTGGAGTTGGAACCGGTGTTGGAGCTGGTGTTGGAACCGGTGTTGGAGCTGGTGTTGGAACCGGTGTTGGAACGGGTGTTGGTACTGGAGTGGGAACGGGTGTTGGTACCGGTGTTGGTACCGGCGTTGGAGCTGGTGTTGGTGTTCCACCAGCAATCAACTCCCAAGGCCCCCACTGCTCTGCGCCTGGCACATTGCCCTGCGTCCACCATTTAGCTTTCCAATCTTTCCCAGCATAGCTTACGGTCTGCCCGGCAGTATAAGTGCCGGAGGCCGTCCACGCGGGTGCAGAAAAAGCCTGAGCTGCAACAAAGGCGGCCGGAATGGCCGCCAGCATAAAGCGACTAAATTGCGACATAGTTTAACTCTCCATCCATCTTATGAATTGGCGTTATCTGTCAGTATCAAGTGGTATTGATACTGCAAATACGGATCTATTATTTTTGTAATAATTACGTAAGATAGCTATCTACAGAGTACTTCTGAAAACAACTAAATGATACGTAACTGAGATTAGCCACTAGCGTATTTACCATGTCAATAGTCTCTTCTCCTTTCACAAGCAGAAAAACAAACAAGCCCAGCCCAGATATAAAAAAACTACACAGCGCAGAATTTTTCTTTTCAGAACATCCAATACAAAAAAACACAACCATCTGAATTTTATCGATAATTCGAACAAAAAAATCTCTCAACGAAAGAAATGACATTCAAGCAATGTAGTTATACATCGACACTACATGTAGTTTAAATCAGAAAAAAAGAGGTTTTTTTGATACAACACTTGCCGCAGCCCGCATTAATCCCCCATAAAACACTTGGAATACTTTCCCAATTCTTTCGTTAGCTGTTGCTTCGGATGGGCAATACCCTTCCGGCAAAACGTCTTACAAAAAAATCAGCAATTTCTAATGAATGGACTTAAAAAAAGCCCCCAAGTGGACCTATACAAAAAGCGATTGTGATCAATACCTTGCTGATCTGCGCTGCATCTGATAGAAACCGAACTGACTCTTTGACCTGCCATTCATTATGCTAATTCGTAAACTGTTTAAATTTGAAAATGCACATATCGTGCGCAACTGCTCCAGCGAGCGCTGCCGCAGCTCGATTCATGGGCATAGTTATCGTGTTGAAGTGCTACTGGAAGCGAATGCGCTTGATCACGGCCAGATGGTTTATGACTTTGGCCTAATGAAAGGCACGATCCGCGATGTAGTCGATGCCTTTGATCACGCGGTGTGCTTTTGGGATAAAGACGACGCGGAATATATCCGCCTGTGCAAGCAATTCTCTACCCGCTGGATTGCCATGCCGGTATCGCCATCTGCCGAGCAATTTGCCCGTATGTTTTTTGTGATTATCGATGCGTTACTGCAGCAAACAGTAATGGCCAATGGCGAAGCCGATGTCACTCTTCACTCTGTCATCGCCCACGAAACCGATACCGGCTACGCGCAAGCTTTCCGTGCCGATGCAATCAATGAGCGCATGGGCATTATTCGCTTAGAGGATGTGGTGTTTTCAGAGCAGTGCCAGGCAGAATGGAAAGATCCTGAAATGTATAAAAAGCTGCTCGACGGCCAGCGGTTTATCAACCCAGCAGTACCTAGGCAAGTTGAAATCTAAGCATTGATGCCTCAAATCAGCAGCAAGTAAAAAGCGCGACCCATGGGCCGCGCTTTTTTGATTTGAGCAAGCAAAGAGTACTTAAATCTCTACCTGCATTCCCATCTCAACCACCCGGTTGGGCGGGATCTTAAAGAAGTTAGTCGCACGCGTTGCATTACGGCTCATGATGCTAAAGAGATTTCTGCGCCACCAGCTCATCGCAGGATACTTGGCCTCGACAATGGTTTCTCTTGAAAGGAAATAAGAGGTCTGCATGCTGTCAAACACCAGCTCTGGCTGTAATTGCTCTACCTGGGCCAAAATAGCCGGCACGCTTGGCTCTTCTTTAAAGCCGTAAGTAGCAATAATCTGACAGAAGCTCTCACCTAATTTACGCACCACCACCCGCTCTCTGGCTGCGACATAAGGAATATCTGTCGTCAGCACGGTCATAAACACCACACGCTCGTGCAGCACTTTATTGTGTTTCAGATTATGCAGAAGAGCATGCGGCACCGAATCGGTACTTGCCGTCATAAAGATAGCCGTGCCTTCTACACGCTGAGGCGGGCTTGCTTCCAGTGCTTCTACAAAACCAGCCAGAGGCAGCTCACCATCGTGCATACGCTCACTCAAGAGCTTGCGGCCGTACTTCCATGTTGTCAGCAAAGCAAACACCATCAGCCCGATCATCAGCGGGAACCAGCCGCCTTCGTGCAGCTTGAGCAAGTTGGCAGAGAAAAAGGCCAGATCAATCACCAATAAAAAGGCGAGCACAAACCAGATCAGCACACGATTAAGCGTGGAAGCATCACGCCCCAACACAATAAACGCCAGCAGGGTGGTAATGACCATCGTGCAGGTCACGGCAAAGCCATAGGCTGCAGCCAGATTGCTGGAAGTGCGAAACGCCAGCACCAGCAAAATCACTGAAACCAGCAGAAACCAGTTAATTTGTGGGATATAAATCTGGCCAATCTCATTCTCAGACGTATGCTGGATGTCCATACGGGGGCAGAAACCAAGCTGTACTGCTTGGCTGGTCATCGAATACGCACCCGATATCACCGCTTGCGATGCAATCACAGTGGCGCAGGTTGCCAGCACCACCAATGGTGCTAAAGCCCAAGCGGGAGCCATCAGAAAAAATGGATTTTTAATGGCCTCCGGGCTGTGTAAAAGCAAAGCCCCTTGGCCAAAATAATTTAAAACCAGAGCAGGCAGCACCAGTAAGAACCATGCGTAGCGGATAGCTGGCCGGCCAAAGTGGCCCATATCTGCATACAGCGCCTCAGCCCCTGTCAGGGACAGCACCACGGCACCCAGCAACACAAAAGCCAAACCGGGCTCAGCGGCAAAAAAATGCACCGCATGAATTGGGTTCATCGCAGCCAGCACATCTGGGGATTTAATAATGTTCCAAATACCAAGCGCAGCAAGAATAGCAAACCAGACCAGCATGACCGGGCCAAACAGCTTCCCAATGCTGGCGGTGCCCCTTGCCTGCATCATAAACAATGCAATCAGGACAATAATCGTGACAGGAATAATATAGGCATCCAGCTGATGCGAAATCACTCCAATCCCTTCTAAGGCTGAAAGCACCGATACCGCAGGGGTAATCATGCTGTCACCGTAGAACAAAGCAGCTCCAAAGAGGCCAAGGCCCACAATGATCGCGTATTTTCTTGACCCCGGGGCAGCAGAGCGTAGTGCTAAAGCCATCAGAGACAACACGCCGCCTTCGCCACGGTTATCCGCGCGCAAAATGAAAACAACGTATTTCAAAGACACGACCAGCATCAGACCCCAAAAAATCAGGGATAAAATACCCAGAACATTAAAAGCAGACAGAGTCAGTTCTGCGTGGTTAAAACATTCTTTAAGTGTATAGAGCGGGCTGGTACCAATATCGCCATAAACGACACCGATCGCTCCGATGGCCAAACCGGCTATTTTTTTTGGATCGCGATCCAAACTTGATGCTGAAGACATATTTTATTGTGGCCTAACAGAAGGTCGGCGGATTATAACGCTGGCTTTTGCAAAACAGCTGACTTTTTGGACAAATCTTGCGGCAGTGCAATACGAGTCCAATCAAAAAAAGGCCCAGGATCGCTTTTTCTATCCGGTGCAATCTGGCTGTGTCCCAGCAAATGTTCTAATGGGTATTGTGCCGATAAAACCTTCAGCAGCGCGTTTAGCTTCTGATACTGAGCGGCTTCAAACGGCACAAAATCAGAGCCTTCTAGCTCGATTCCTATCGAAAAATCATTACAACGCTCCCTGCCCTGCCAGCTGGAAACACCCGCATGCCAGGCCCTTTTTGAGCAGGGTACAAATTGCAACAACTCCCCATTGCGACGAATCAGAAAATGCGCTGACACCCGCAACTCAGACAACTCATCGTATGACGGATGTTTAGCTGTATCCAGAGAGTTCGTAAATAAGCGCTCAATATCATCCCCGCCAAAAGGCTGGCCCGGCGGTAAATGAATATTGTGAATCACCACCATATCCACGGCCATCCCGGGTGCGCGGGCATCGCAATTGGGGCTGGGTACAATACGCGCCTGATTACACCAGCCTTGCGCATCAAATTGCATGTTTACTTCCTTATCCGGCTTACAGTCCGTCGGGCGCGCTTGGTAACGCATCAATTACTGAATCCCCAGCCGGTCTAAGCGATAACGCAGGCTGCGAAATGTGAGGCCCAGTATTTTAGCGGCCTGAGTACGATTAAAACGTGTTTTTTCAAGCGCCTCTAAAATCACCTGCTTTTCTACCCGGTCTAGGTAATCCTGCAAGGGGAATTTATCCCCCAAATCCAGCCCTTCTTCTACCTCATGATCGCTCAGGCTAAGCTGTAAATCGGCCGCCGTAATCGCATGGCCATCCGCTAGCGCCAAAGCTCGCTCTAGGACGTTTTCCAGCTCGCGCACATTACCGGGGAAATCATAACGCTGCAGTGCAGTAAGGGCATCAGGCGCAAAATCAGGTAATTTCTGCCCGTTTAATTTAGCTACCCGCGCTAAAACATGCCGAGCAATCACTAAAACATCGCTACCCATTTCCCTTAATGCGGGCATACGCAGCTCAATCACATTCAGCCGGTAATATAAATCCTGCCTGAAGCGCCCCGCTTCCACACACTGGCTCAGGCTTTGATGCGTGGCAGAGATAATCCGCACGTCCAGCGCCTCCTCAACGGTGGCTCCAAGTTTTCTTACCTTGCGTTCCTGAATGACCCGCAATAATTTAACCTGCATCGCAAGCGGAAGATCCGCCACTTCATCTAAAAACAAAGTACCGCTATTAGCGGCATGAAAAAAACCATCCCGGTCTTCATTTGCGCCGGTAAAAGCGCCTTTCTTGTGACCGAAAAACTCGCTTTCCATTAAGTTTTCCGGGATAGCGCCGCAATTTACTGCCACAAAAGGCTGCTTGGCACGGCTGGAGCTGGCATGAATCAGACGTGCTGCCCGCTCTTTGCCTGAGCCGGATTCCCCTGTGACATAAACAGGCGCCTGGCTCTTGGCTAATTTAGCAATCAGCTCTAAGGCATGCTGCATCGCGGCTGACTCACCCAATAAAGGGCGGTCACTCGCCTGGGATGCAGGCATATCGTCAAGCGCTAAGGCCGATTTCACCAATAAGCGCAGCTGATCTAGGGCAACCGGCTTAGCCAGATAATCAAATGCGCCCGCTTTGAGCGCGGCCACGGCATTATCTGTACTGCCATAGGCGGTAATCACCGCCACAGGCACGTCCATTTCCTTATCCTGAATATGGCGAATGATTTCCAGCCCTTCACCATCTGGCATACGCATATCCGTCAGGCACAGGTCATACGCTACGTTATCCAGCCTTGCACATGCATCTTGAACGCCATAGGCACAATCAACTTCTAAGCCCATTTTGATCAGCGTAAGCTCAAGCAGCTCAGCCAAATCATGCTCATCATCTACTACCAATACACGCTTACTGTTTTTATTGGTTTTTTTAGCCATTACCACTCCTGACGCACAAGCAGCTGCAAATTTTAAGATGCTAAAGTGACTCTAGCGACTAAGCCAAGACAGAACCCCATTTTACCGATAAGAGAAAGTTATCCCTTCCCGGGGCGGGAACACAGCCCGCTTAAATTAAATTCTTTTGTCCATAGGTATAACCAAACACAATCCGGAAACATGTCCCCGGCTCAGGCGGTGCAACGTATTCCAGTACGGCACCATTGGCAGCACAAATTTCACGCGCGATATATAAGCCCAAACCGGTGCCCTTGGTTTCAGTGGTAAAAAAGGGCTCAAACAGCTGTGTTTGCGCATCTGCTGCGACTGGCGGCCCGTCATTACGCACATCCAGAACCCAATGTTCGTTTTCCCTCCATACTTTAAAACTCAGGCTGCCCGCCCTTTTTTCACAATAACGCCAGCCATTGCGGGACAGATTCCACATCACCTGATGCAAATGCCCCGGATCAAAACGAATTTCAGCATGAGCCGGGCACTCTAAGGCCAGCTCAACATGAATTTCCTCCTGCATACTGAATTGCTCTACAAAAACAGTCAGCCAGTCTGCCAGCTTAATCTGCACCATTTGCACGCGATCACGGCGATTAAGCTCCAACACATCTTTCACCATACGCTCTAAGCGCTGGCCATTATCATCAATAATGCGGGTTAAACGCTGTATCAGCGCATTATCCTCAGCTTCTTCACCCAATAACTGTGCCGCGTGCGTAATCGCACTCAAAGGATTTCTAATTTCATGCGCCAAATTAGCCGTTAAACGCCCCAGCGCGGCCAGTTTTAATTGCTGAGCCTCTCTGCGTAATTTATCTAAGTCTTCTAAATAAATCAGCACATTGCCATGTGAATCATTTGAAAGCGAAATAAAACGCGGCCTGAGTGTTTTACGGGTTAAAGCCGTCGTAATTAAATTGGGGCTGTCTGAGGGATTGGTCCGCCAGCGGGCAAGCGCCACCGCGATCACCGGCATGGCATGTAATAACACCCCTTCTGGGCGCATGCCCGCTAAGCGAATCGCCTGCTCATTACACTGGCGGATCACACCATTTGCATCCACCACCAATACGCCATCAGACACATCTTGCAAAATACGCTGATTAAGCTGGCCCAGATTAGCCAGATCAACACCACGCTGTTCAGCCAAAGCCTCACTGGCCTGAGCAAACCGGGCCAGACGATGCGCCAGCCACGCCACCGCAAAAGAAGCCACACATAATAAAGCAGGCGGTAGGTAATCGCTGGCGCTCGCATTACCCTGCCAGATTTGCCAGGTTTGCTCGCTTAACAGCGCAATACTTGCCATTGCAGCATGAAATAAAGTCATCCTCCCGCGCGAGATCAGCCCTGCCGCAGCCAGATAAGGCAGCAGCAAAGTGCCAATGCCGCTGCGCAAGCCACCAAATAAATGCATCAGGCCAACAATAAACAACACATCTGTGGCCACCTGAATACTGAGCTGTATTTCAAAACCAGGCCGCCGATGGCGAATACCTAAAGCAAATAACAAGACTAAAAAGCTATCCACACCGGCAAGGGCAAGAAATGAATACCAGCTGCTGACGTCATTCAGTGGCTTATAAGCCAGCCAGAGTACGCTGCAAAAAATGCCGATATTGGAAAGCAGGCGAAAAGCATTCAGCAGCGCTAAAGAGCGCCAATGCATTTCAGTGTGAAAAGCGGAGGAGGTATTGGGCATGAGAGCGGAGGGAGATACGCGGACTAAGAAAAAACCTTAGCCCGCGTTGGGTAAGCACTAGTGGCCTGAAAAACGCATGGCGCGAGCCACACGCTCAGGTGCTTCTTCAAAGAAACGCGTCAGTTCAAAAAGGGCAGATTCATACACCGTACGCTTGAATTCAATCACCGAATCCAGAGGTGACCAATATTCTGTCCAGCGCCACGCATCAAATTCCGGATGCGTAGTGCGGCGCAAGCACACATCAGAATCGTGCCCTGTCAGGCGAAGCAAAAACCAAATTTGCTTCTGCCCCCGGTACGTACCGCGCCATTCGCGGCGAACCCAGTTTGTCGGCACATCGTACTTCAACCAGTCCCTTGTGCGGCCAATGATTTCAACATGCTGAGGGCCTAATCCGACTTCTTCCATCAGCTCGCGATACATCGCCTGTTCGGGTGTTTCACCCTGTTTAATACCGCCTTGCGGAAACTGCCACGAATGCTCTCGCACTCGTTTACCCCAGAACACCTGGTTTTGCCGGTTGATGATGATGATGCCGACGTTAGGCCGATAGCCATCACGATCGAGCATATCCTTACCTGCGTAAATTGCTTAGTTAACTCGATTTTTCCACATCCTACCCTGCTTGGAAACAGGTATTGCTCGCAAACTGGAAGTTAATCGCAGAATTTATATAAATAGTTTTCTGTCATTGTGCGGATTCATCCGGGACAGATCACTCACAAACTCTGGGAACTCAAGCCCCAGCTGGGTTTCAAGCACTTTGGCACGCTCTGCCAGCTTGTCCCAAGTTGGGTTGCCCTGCCCCGAACAAAAAGCAAAAGCAATCACGTTTCCCTTCTGCCTTGCAGGTAAACACAGCACCCGCCCTTCAAAAACTTCTCCAAGGCGTTCTAAATAATGGTTAAAGCGACGATCGGCCCCCCATAAATTCACCGCCAGCACACCACTATTGGTCAGCCTTTGCTTGCACGCATTGAAAAAATCAACGGTGGCGAGCGGCTCTGCAATGCCTGTCGCCGAGTAAGCATCCATCATAATCAAATCGCTTGAATCCTCTGCCATATTGTAGACATAGGCAGCACCATCTGTGCACAACACTTCAAGTCGATCATCATCAGGCGGCAGACAAAACATTGAGCGCGCCACCGAAATCACCTGCGGGTGCAGCTCGGCGCAGGTCAGCTTAGTATCGACTAGCTTGTGATGCACCCATTTGGCAATCGATCCGCCACCTAAGCCGATCAAAAGCGCTGTTTTAGGCAGCTCGGTAAATAATAAATAGCCAAACATGCAGCGCGAATAGGAAAGAATCATTTCATTCGGATCAGATACCCGCATCGCGCTTTGCGTATCGTCTGCACCGAAATGCAGTTTACGAATACCTTGCGACTCAGAAACATCGATCATAATTTCATCGCCACCACGGCGGGGAGTGCGTCTACCCAGCATTATGCATCTCCACAAGCAGCTTCAACCTGGACTGGCTTACGGCTGTCCATAATCGAAATGCGGGCCGGATCGCTAAATACTTCCTTATCAAAAGCCTTATCGCCGTCATCACGCGGCTGGCCGTCGGCCTTGATATTGGCAAAGTCATAACGCTTGGGATCTGCCAGATGCGAAGGCACTACATTGCACATGGCGGTAAACATGGTTTCTAGGCGGCCAGGGAAGCGCTTATCCCAATCGCGCAGCATGTCGGCAATAATCTGCCGCTGTAAATTGGGCTGAGAGCCGCATAAATTACAAGGGATAATAGGAAATTCACGGGCATCGGCGTAACGAATAATGTCTTTTTCTTTACAATAAGCCAGCGGGCGGATCACCACATGCTTACCATTATCCGACACCAGCTTAGGCGGCATGCCTTTCAGCTTGCCACCGTAAAACATATTTAAGAAGAGCGTACTGAGGATATCGTCACGATGATGGCCTAGCGCAATCTTAGTCGCACCAATCTCCTCCGCTACGCGATACAAAATGCCACGGCGCAGCCGTGAACACAGGCTACAGGTGGTTTTGCCTTCTTCAATCACCCGGGTGACGATGCTGTAGGTATCTTCTTCGATAATCCGGTAATCAACACCAATGCCAGCCAGATACGTCGGCAAGATTTCCTCTGGAAAGCCCGGCTGCTTCTGATCCAGATTAACCGCAACGATACTAAAATTAATCGGCGCAGATTTTTGCAAGCCCAGTAAGATATCCAGCATGGTATAGCTGTCCTTCCCGTATAGGCGATAAAAACGCTGCAATAACGAGACAAACCTAGCAAAAGCGAGGCATATATCCGAATAAACCTTTACGAAACACGAGAAGATCGTAAAGAAAATCGTTTCCGAAGCTAAATTAAGGGTCATTTGGCCTCCAAAACGTCAAATTTAACCGGATGAATCTTTACAAATTTTGATGCACTCCCCTCAAATGGGAGAGTGCTACTACAAGCCGATACCTCTACCCCTCCGAATTCGTGTTCCTGCTTCTCAGTAGAGCGATCAACGGACAAATTCACGAAGTCGAATTGATTCGTATCGGCAAGTTGCGAAGGACTAATATTTTGGATGCTATGAAAAATATTCTCGACATAGTTAGAACCAAGAGCATCCCAGTCAGAAATCATCTGTTTAATTTTTTTCCGCTGCAGATTTTCTTGAGAGCCGCAAAGATTACAAGGAATGATAGGTACATTTAGATCAGCAGCGACCTTAGCGACATCCTTCTCACGACAATAAGCTAGGGGCCGAATCACGATATTGCGCTTGTCGTCCGCAAGTAGCTTGGGCGGCATTGCCTTAAGCTTGGCTTGGAAGAACATATTCAAAAACAAAGTTTCCACAATGTCATCCATATGGTGCCCAAGCGCAATCTTGGTCGCGCCGATCTCTTCAGCAAAGCCATACAGAGTGCCTCGGCGAAGTCTTGAGCAGAGCGAACACGTTGTTTTACCTTCTGGAACTTTTTCTTTTACGACTGAATAGGTATCTTTATCGATGATGAAATAATCGATACTTTTCTCGTTAAAGTAATCAGGCAGCACATGCTCAGGAAACCCGGGTTGCTTCTGATCCAAATTCACCGCGACCACTTCAAAATTAATCGGCGCTACGCGCTGCAAATGCAGCAATGTATCCAGCATAACGAAAGAATCTTTGCCTCCCGATATGCACGCCATAATTTTGTCGCCTTCTTCGATCATGGCGAAGTCAGCAATCGCTTTGCTAACGTGCCTTCGAATTAGGTTTTTACGTATTTCTGCGGCTTTACTCATTAAAACTTCTCTCTTATACATCGCCATTGGCGGGCAGGTTAATTTACAAATTAACTCCATTTTAACACTGAGCACTCCTTACCTGATAGGCCACTACCCCCTCAGACCTTATGTATACGTGCAGTCATTTTGAATCGCCACATGTGTGCCCTATGCTGAGGGCCCCGCAAGCTGTTGAGGAATTTAAGGCACAGCATTATTTAAACGATAACGACTTAGTAGTTTTGCAAGGGATTGAGAGCTCACTGAGCGTAAATTCAGGATTGCCGATCTGGCTAAAACGCTATACGCGACTGGTTACGTCGCGAAAAATCCGCAATTCTAGGTAGATAAATCCACCATTGATTGGGATGACGTAGTCTTTAAGGTAGGCCTGCTGAAGTCACAAGAGAATGCATATATTGAACGTTATAACCGAACTGTGCGTTATGAATAGCTGGCTTGCGATGATCTTGAAAGTCTTACTGAAGTGCAAGAAACAGCAACGCAATGGCTTGGGGCTTACAATAGAGGGGTTACCATGCATTTAAGTAAGGCTATTTTTTACACATTTCGTCGTAGGTTGACGAAAACTGAATTAGTGTAATACCCAACGCCGTACACCAGTGACGGAGTTCAACAATATCTAGCCGCCTTTCTCCTCGCTCGCACTTACTCACAAACGATTGAGTAACGTTCAGCCGGGCAGCAAATTCTATTTGGGTCAGACCAGATTGTTCTCGTGCGCGACGAAGTGCTTCAAGGAATGCTGCGTATTCCGTCGTGTAGATAGTCTTTTGCATCAGCCGTCCCTTTTGGATAGCCGATAGCTTGAAGGTTGTTTAAAAATAGTCCAAAATAGACTATTCTATAATCGAATATTCAATGCGTATATCAAGAAATTGCATTTATGTCAGTTAAGTGCAGCCTTCCTTCTGGCCCTAATGCCGTTTATACGCTGTTTGAGATAAGTTCTAAGGACCCATAATGAATCAACAAGAAAATAGCTTTTCAGCAGAGCAGGGTAAGAACCTCTTGCCCCAAAGTTCTATTGATGGCCTAGCTGAGCTCTCTATCGGTGAGCTGTTGTATAACTTCTATGTTGCGACAGGCAGTATCTTGATAGGCTCTCCAGATGTGTTTTCTGTTTACCATAAAATTACAAATCAGATGTTTGTCTATTCCGATACGATGTCGCAACATTGTCACGTGCGCAGCTTTTACGACGGACTTCTTGATACGCTTGATGTTTCACAGGGGTATGCTGCTAACTTTAATGTTTGTGGCAAGCATGTCGTCTGCGTTCTGGAGGGCGTTACAACCCAGAGTGATTCTTATGATTTAGCTGCTGTATACGCAGTCCTGCTGCATGCTCAGCAGACAAAAGATTACATAATAGTTAGAAATCAGAATCGAAGCTCAGACACAGAACATTGCGTCCCTGCTCGCCATCTAACAGGCTGGCTGCAGTCAAACTAAAACTTCCCTTCAAAATTGCTTAGCTAGAAGCGCTTGAGTCCTCGAGCGCTCTTCTCGCAACTACCCCTCTAGCCCCTAGGTGTCAGCTTTAGCGAAAAGAAAACGGCGGGTAGTGAAGTATTCAATGCTAGCCATCCTTCGTGCAATTGTTTGCTCAAAGATAAGTTACAAAATCCTTTAATCTTCACCCCGTATACCACCCAATCCATTAACATGTCGCCTTCGCGTCAGCATCGTGCTGACCACCCATTTTTACGCTCAGCGCGCTGCGCGGGGCGGCTTGTTATACATTCTGCAAAGTGATCCATGTCTGAAAAGTTAACGTTAGAAAACCTGGAATCCTGGCTGTGGGAATCGGCCAATATTCTGCGCGGCTCGATTGATTCGTCTGATTTCAAAAACTATATTTTTGGCCTCTTGTTTCTGAAACGCTTTAACGATGTGTTTGAAGAGCGCGTGCGTGCCTTAGTGGCGGCGGAAGGTTTGTCAGGCAGAGATGCCGAGGACGAAGTGCAAGAAAAACACGGCGCATTTCCGATTGATGCCCGCTGGCCTTCTTTAATTAGCCAGACCGAAAACCTGGGCGAAGTGCTGGATAAAGCCTTCCACGCGATTGAGGGGTACAACTCAGAGCTGCAATACGTGCTCACCGCCACCCAATACGGCGACAAGCAAAAGTTGTCCGACCATGTATTGCAGCGCCTCTTGCGCCACTTTAACCAATACAAACTCGGCAACGACGACCTGTATAAAGCCGATATGCTTGGCGACGCTTACGAATACCTGATTAAGCAATTTGCCGACGACGCGGGTAAAAAAGGCGGCGAGTTCTACACGCCCAAGGGCGTGGTGCAATTACTGGTGAACATTCTCGACCCGCAGGCTGGGCAGCATGTGTATGACCCCACTTGCGGCAGTGGCGGGATGTTGGTTGAAAGCGCGCACCACGTTGCTGCACAGCCCAATGGCTTGGTGATGGGCAAGCCCAATGTACTGCTGTTTGGCCAAGAGAAAAACCTTGGTACGTGGGCAATTGCCAAGCTTAATCTTTACCTGCACAACATGAGCGTCGACGGCATTGCCAAGGGCGATACGCTCGTCGACCCCAAGCACTTGAATGGCACTTACCTGCGCACTTTTGATCGCGTGATTGCCAACCCGCCATTTTCGGCCAAGGCATGGTGGGCACCGCTGGAGCTAGCCGCCGAAGCGGAAAGCGAAAATGGCGTCAAAGCCAAGTCGCCCAATTACAAACAGGTTAGCGACCCGTATGGCCGCTTTGTCTATGGCGTGCCACCGCGTGGCTATGCCGATTTGGCCTTTGTGCAGCACATGCTCGCCAGCTTGAAAGACAATGGCCGCATGTGCGTCGTACTGCCACATGGTGTGCTGTTCCGCAGCGGTGAAGAAGGCAAAATCCGCGAAGGCTTGATGTTTGGCACGGACGCAGCCAGCGGCGGCCATCAGGGCGATTTGATTGAAGCTATCATCGGCTTGCCATCCGCGCTGTTTTACAACACCGGCATTCCCGCCTGCCTGTTGGTGTTGAACAAAGCCAAACCCGCCGCGCTGAAAGATAAAGTCATCATCATCGACGCCAGCGCCGATTTCGCTGAGGGCAAAGCGCAAAACAGCCTGCGTGACCAAGATATCGAGCGCATCAGCACTACGCACAAGGCCGCGTTTACATCGCAAACCGAAGTCGACCATTACTGCCGCGTCGTGCCGCTGACCGAAATTCGTGGCAATGACGGTAATCTGAATATCGCTCGCTATATCGACACCGGCGAAGTGGAAGACGTGGTGGATGTACCGGCCACGCTGACCCAGCTAGCCGCACTGGCCGATGACGAAGCCGCCATTGACGAACGCCTGAATAGCTATCTGGCTGAGCTGGGTTTGCTGGATGAGGTGAAGTGATGCGGTATCGGTCTGTAGCTATTTTTAAGTTTGGCCTGCAAGGTAATACCTATGAGGTATTCCAATGAGCGTAGTCGGCAAGGAGGGATATAAAGAAACGGCGATTGGGTGGATTCCTGAAGATTGGCGCGCATTAACTTTAGGCGAAAGTGTCGAGACTATCGTTGGTGGTGGCACGCCTTCAAAGGAAGTCGCTGAATATTGGAATGGCGATATTCCTTGGGCGAGTGTTAAAGATTTTGTTGGAACTCGTTTATCAAAAACGGTTGATTACATTTCTGCAGCAGCGGTCAAAGCTAGTGCAACGCGTATTGTCCCAGCGGGAACATTGATAACGCCGACTCGAATGGCCTTGGGAAAAGTAGCTTTTTTTAATTGCGACGTAGCAATCAATCAAGATTTGAAAGCAATTTTTCCAAAGTCGGATTTGAGCAAAAAATATCTGTTCTACTGGTTTCAAGCGAACGCCGAGTTAATTGAGGCAGCAGGGACAGGCTCTACGGTTAAAGGAATTCGTCTTGAGGTTTTGCGTGATTTTGTTATTAGGCTTCCCACGCTCCCCGAACAAGAAAAAATCGCAGCGATTTTGGGTACGGTGGACGACAAGCTGGACGTAATTGCGCGGCAGATTGATGCGACCAACACGCTCAAGCGCGGCCTGATGCAAACCCTGTTCAGCCAAGGCGTCGGCACCCAAGACGCCAACGGCCAATGGCACCCCCACACCGAATTTCAGCAAACCGAGCTGGGCGAGATTCCTGCGTGCTGGACTGTTTATCCCCTTGAGGTTTTGTCTGAGACTGTAACCGTGGGTATTGCCACATCAACAACAGAATACTATGTGCCTGACGGCATACCTCTGATACGAAATCAGAACATCAAAGAAGATTATCTTGATGCCTCTGAGCTTTTGTACATTTCGGAAGAGTTTGATGCCAAGAACAAAAACAAGCGAGTTAAAGCTGGCGATATTTTGACTGTGCGAACAGGTTACCCAGGCGTTTCTTGTGTAGTTCCAGCTGGAATGGGCAATGTTCAAACATTCACAACGTTGATTACTCGACCAAAGCATGGGTTAGTCAATGCTAACTTTGTCTCTCGCTATTTTAATTCGCCGCTAGGCAAAGAATTGATGTTGCACCAATCGGCAGGTGGGGCGCAGCAAAATATCAATGCAGGCAATCTTAAAAAGTTATTAGTGCCTACGCCGCCGATGGCTGAGCAAAATGTGATTGCAGACATTCTAGAAAGTGCAGATGCGAAGCTGAACGTACTTGGAACCAAACAAACCCACTACCAAACCCTGAAACGTGGCCTGATGCAAAAGCTGCTAACGGGTGAGTGGCGGGTGAAAGTCGCTTAAATGGGTATGGGCTTGTGGCCATTATTAATCATAGCGTTGGTGGATATACATCGTAATGGTTGTTGATTCGGTGATAGCGCATCGTTTTATCGCCGTGTATATAGCTTTTTGGGATACGTTGCCAAGCGAGGACGAACGAGCTAGCCAGCGAGCCACGCAATGGCTGGTGCTGGCGCGCTCTCGCTATGCAGCGGACCGTGATGCGCTGACTCGCTACCGCGCCGCCAACGCGCAGCGCAGAAAAATGCGGCGGCTGGTGCTCGATGATGAAATGCTGGATGCGATTGCCGACATGCAGTTGGCCGCTTTGTGTACCTAAAAGACACGCGCAGCAATTCGGTTTGCCTGCCAATGACTGTCGAAGCGGCCTACGGCGTACTGGGCCTGACCGAGCGCCTGCGCGACTTAACGCAAGGCCAAGCCGCCGTCGCCGTCGAAATGGGCCTGATGAAGCGGGGTGGCCGCAGGGTCAGCGATGGTCTATTAGCAGGGCTGACGTTGCTAGGGCCGAACTACAAACGCGATTTCACCGCCAGCTATACCGAGCTGCGCAAACAAGGGACGTTTAGTTTGGGGTGACGTGATAGACACGTGCAGGCTTTCCTGTTTTTTAAATGTGATGTTTTAGGTGTAATTAATGGATAGCGATGAAAAAGCTTTGTGGGCCGATATAGAGAACTACGAGTTTTATTCAAAAAATGGTTGGTTTGACTTGGAAAAGTTTGTTTCTTTGCTTTTCTGGTGTTTCTATTTTGACTTTAACAAAGACCGCTCTAAGTATCCTGATAGACAACACATTAGAGACTTGCTGGTCCAAATAATGCAACGCGAGATGACGGCCAAGGAGTTCAATGAGGCCTTGACGTTCAATGACGTTCCTGGCTGGACGCCACAACACCCGTATTACTGCTCGCCAAAACGACCTCTATTTCATATGAAAACCATGATTAAATATCAGGCAGAATGGGTTGCCGAAATAGGGGCTATGGTGGGCTTTCCACCACAAGACGATTCGCCCTATCTGTCTTGGGTGAACCCCGACTGGGTATTTGTCCACAAATTCATCCATGGTTACCATGATGCTCATTGGCAGTTTCATAAAGAATGGTCAGCAGAGAATAAAGACAGGCTAGGCTACTCACTTACTGAAGCGCTGGCATTGTCCAAAAGGAGCGAAGTGCCTTTTGAGGATGCAATTGCTGAGCTAAAAACAGTTGAGATTGCCAAAAGTGATGCTTTGTTGCGTATCGGTGTTGCTATTGAGCAAAAGTTTTACTTGGAAGCGATTGTTTTACAGGAGTGCTTGTTTACCAATCTATTCCTTAGTTATTTAGATGCCAAAAAGGTAAAGCCTAAATCAGACTCTCTATACGATGTTCTGCAAGAGTTTCAGAAAAAACAGATTCATCTTAAGAATGATGATTTGGCGTTGGTCAAATCTGTTGATGAATGGCGAAAACAACGTAATCTGGCTGTGCATGGCTATGTCTCGGTGAGGAAGCAGGATAGAAATAAAAACCACTCGCACTTCATGCAAAGTTCAAAAGATGCGGCATTGAAGGGGCATTCTTTGCTGAAAGAGGTTATCGCATGGTATGAAAACGAGGCTAAGGGCTTTTTGGTTACGTCATGGCCAGCTACATCAAATACCCGAGTGATGCACTAGTTTGCAAAGAAAATAAATCATGCCCATCGGCCCCATTTACCCCCTACACAACTTAAACCGCGACATACAGCGCAAGCTGGGGCGCGTGATGCTGATGTTGCAATATTATGAGCGTGGCTTGAAGGCGCTATTGGCGTATTCGAATTTTGAAGTGGTGCAAACCGATAATGGTTTTCGGCATAACTTGGATGACAACAAAGAGTCTGTACGCAACAAAACACTCGGCCAATTAGTAAAGCAATATACGGGTGGAAAGATGCTACTACCCAAGGCGGAGGGTGAAGAAAAAGTACCTGAGTCGGATGCTGAGGATGAGCCTGATGATGGAAAAATAAGGATGAGATTTAATTCTTCAGTCGAGGTGAGTTCTGAGGAGTATGAAAGAATTAAAGCACAGCTCAGTGAAATGGTCGAAATGCGCAATGGGCTGGTTCATCATTTTATTGAGCGGTTTGATTTGTACAATGAAGCATCACTGACCAGTGCTGCCGATTATCTGGATGATTGTTATACGCAGGTTAGCGCTCAACACGAAGCGCTAAAGGTGCGCCTTATCGCGCTGGATAAAAGCCGAAAAATACTGGCCGAGTTATTCAATTCAACTGAGTATAAAGATTGGTTCTTTCGTGGCCTGGACCCATCGGGTGGGCGCGAGCATATGTGGGAGCAAACGCCGGTTGTGAAGGCATTGTTTGAGGCCGAACAAAAACTAGCGGCTGAGGGCTGGACCAAGCTCAACGACGCAATCAACTACATCCGCAAACATTACCCTGAAGACTTCCCTAAACGCTATCGCTATAAGCACTGGGACCAACTCATCAAAGCGACTAATTTGTTTGATTTAGGAGAGCGCAAATGGCCCGACAATCAAACCATCGTGTTTTACCGTACCCACCAACAAGAAATAGCACTCACTGAGAGTATTGAATGAGCCAAGCTGAAAAAATCGGCGTCGAAAATCCTGCCATCGCCAGTTTGGTTAAGCTTGGCTATATGCATCTATCAGGCAAAACCATTCAGCCTGAGCCGCGCCATTTGGCCCCCATTATGTTGGATGTATTGCAAGCGCGTTTGCTTGTGTTAAACCCTTGGCTGGCAGAATCAGCGGGGGGTGTGGCTGCTGCGGTGATAGAGCTGAAAAAACGGGTGAATGATGAGTTAATTCCCGCTAACTGCGCATTTTGGGAGCAGGTGGTTCACCGCAGCGATATTCAGGTGAAAGACGCGCTGGGCTTTATGAAAAGCGTGCGTTTTTTTGATGCGAGTGTTGCCAAAAATAATGATTTTCATGTGGTCGAGCAGTTTGTAGGTGCTAATGCTGAGGGTGAGGCTTTTCGCCCTGACTTACTGCTGTTTGTGAATGGCCTGCCGCTGGCGATGATTGAATGCAAAGCATCGCACCATAGGCTGGAAGAAGCACTGGGGCAGCTCGATGGGTATCAGCGTAGCTTTGCGCCGCAATTCGTATTTAACCAGGTGCTGGTGGGCCTTAATCGCCGCGAAGGCCGTTATGCGGCCATCGCCACTAAACCTGATTACTATGCTCGCTACCGCTTGCAAGAGGCAGAGCGCCAACAGGTGATTGCAGTGCTGGGTGATGAACCTAGCGAGCAAGATGAATTGCTATGGGCGCTGTTTGAACCTAGCCGATTTTTAGAGCTGATTACCCATTTGGTGCTGTTTGAAGTACGCGATGGCAAGGTAATGAAAAAATTGCCGCGCTATCAGCAATGGCGGGCGGTTCGCAAAACAGTGGCGCGCCTGACTGCTCCTAAGCCCCTTGGAGGCGTGGTATGGCATACGCAGGGTAGCGGCAAGTCGCTGACGATGGCGCTGCTGGCACGTTATTTAAGAAATGATTCCTTGGGTTTGAATAACCCAACGGTACTGGTGCTGACCGACCGCAAAGACCTCGACCAACAGATTTTTGAGACGTTCTGCGCCATTGGCATCAAGACGATGAAAGCGGGTTCGGTAGACGGCCTTATCAAGATTTTGTCGAATGATTACGGTAGCGTGCTGACCAGCACGGTGCATAAATTCCAAGAGAAAGACGACGAAGCAGAGCGTGACGGGCCTGATACGCCTGAAGAGAGTATTGAGCTAAAGCCGAGCGAATCTGCAGCCCGGCATGTAAGGGTTCGGGTTGAAAACGATTTTTATATGGTTGAGCAGACCAATGCCCATTTGGGCAAAGTGAATGACAGCGGTGCCTTGTTCAAGGCGCAGTGGGTTGAAGTGGCGCGGGAGAAAATCAACTTTCGTGTGCTGAGCAATAAGCCTAATTTTTATGTGCTGGTTGATGAGGCGCACCGTAGTCAGTACGACTTTTTGGCTGCCTTTATGCGCGCCAGTGTGCCCAATGCCAAGTTTGTCGCTTTTACAGGTACGCCGCTGCTGCAAGACGACAAGCACACCCTAGGTGAATTTGGTGGGGGAGAATACATCGACGAATACCGTTTGCACGAAGCAGTAGCCGATGGGGCAACGCTGCCGATTAAGTATCTGGATGCGTGGATTGAGCTGGCTGCCAATGGCGACCTCGACAAAGCGTTTAAAGAAAAATTTGGCGATGAATCTGAAGTTCGGCAGTACGCGCTGAAAAAAGCCTTGCTACAAAAATGGCGTGAGGCGGCAGACCGCCTGGATAAAGTAGCCGAGCATTTAACCGAGCATTTTTTAGCTAATGTGCAAGCCAAAGGCTTAAAGGCCATGCTGGTTTGCGATGGTCGCGACATGGCCGTTGCGTATAAGGATTTGCTCGACGCCAAAATGGCCGAGCGTGCCAAGGCGGGTTTGCCGACATTTGAAAGCCGCGTGGTGATTTCGCTGGCAGGGATTACCTCAAAACGCACTGGGCATACCGAAGCTGAAGAGGCTGAAAAACGCGGCGTCGACGTTGCAGAGATTGCCTCGATTGAAGAACGCATCAAGGGCGAAATCAAGGCTAAGACAACGCCTGTCGCCATCTTGCCGGATGAAATTAGCACCTTTGTGAGTAAGCTATTCCCGCTGCCCTATGGCGATGAAAGCAAAGGCCGTGATGGGCAGGTGCATGCAAATAATATTGGCCTGATTATCGTATCGGATATGTTGCTCACGGGCTGGGATGCGCCGATTGTGGGTACGATGTATCTGGATAAACCGCTGAAGGAACATACGCTGCTGCAAGCCATTGCGCGGGTTAATCGCACCCTGGCGGGAAAAAATGCGGGTTATATCGTTGATTACCACGGTGTGGTCGAACACCTTGACCATGCGCTGAAAATCTATGGCGGCGAAGTCAAACCATCACAGGTCTGGGAAGGCGTAGAAAGTGAAATCCCGAAAGCGCAGGCGACGCTGGAGCGGATTTTAAAGCTGCTGCCGCGCAAGCATGACCCTGTTGCCCAGCGCGAAGATTATAAAGACGACGCCGAGCAGTTTCTTGACCCCGATACCCGTCTTGATTCAGTCGAAGAATTTATCGCGCTGGTGAAGCAATTTAATCGCTCACTCGACATCATTTTGCCCGACGTACGTGGTATTCCGTTCAAGCCCTATTTCACGCTATTTGGCGAAATTCGCTTGATGCTGCGCGATAAATTGCCGGGCAATGCGTATCAGGAGCGGATTACCAAGTTGGAGTCGGCGCTACTGCAGCAATTACTGGATGAATATATTGCCGCAAGCCCCGCCAAAAGCCTGCTGGGGCATGAAGTGTCGATCTTGGATGCCAGCGATATGGCACGCCTCAAGCGCGGTGCAAACGCAGGCAGCCAAGCTCTGACAATGAAAAATCAGCTCAAGCACACGATAGTGTCGGGCCGGGATAAAGACCCTGCGTTTTTTGACAAGCTGGCTGAAGAGCTGGAAAAACTGCTACTTGAAGAAAAAGCGGGCCGTATTACACAGGCGCAGTTTTTAGAGCAGTTGGAACTATTTGGGCAGCAAATACGCGATAAGGATAAATCTGGCTTTGAAAATGCAGCGCAAACGGCGGCCTACCACTATCTGGCTAAAGAGCTTAGCGAGGACGTTGCCAAAGTCATCACGACCAAGGTGTTCGAGCATGAGGAGCTGAGCAAGACCCTGGCTTCGCATAATTGGAAGCAGATGCGTGATGTTCATCCTGAAGTTCGCGATTTATTGCGTCGATTATTGATGCCGCTGGCGGGGTGGGAGCGTGCTGTGGCGCGTGAGCATGCCAATAAATTGTTTGATATTTTACTGAAGAACTAAGATGCCGCAGTTTCAATACGGGCAGACTGTTATCGAATGGCGCTTTCAGTTAGCGCCTGAACTCAAGCGCCATTACATTACCGTTGAACGGGGTGAGCTGGTGCTGTTACGTGGGCCTGATGCTTCGCTTGAAGAGCAAACCCAGTTGATACGGCAGCGAGCCCGTTGGATATGCGAGAAGCGTCAACAAGTTAATCAAATAGCCACTGAGGCATTGATTGTTACGGGCAGCCGACTACGCTACGCAGGCCGCAGCTATTACGCCGAGGTGCATCATCAGCCTGACGTAAAAAGTGTAACTTTACGTTTTACGGCATCCCGATTTGTGATTCAAAACCCCACAGGTGCAAGTATTACGCCAGAGCAACTAGCGCCATTCCTGACCCGCTTTTACATGGAGCGGGCTCATAGCAAGTTATTGCCTCGGCTGCGCTACTGGGAAAAGAAAACAGGCTTGGTATCGCACGGAGGGCGCATCAAATTCTTCCAAGGCCGCTGGGCGAGTTGCGATGCGAATAACATCATCGAATTTCACCCACGCATTATGGAGTTCTCTGCGGCGGTACAGGACTACATCATTGTGCATGAGCTGTGCCATACGGTGGAAAAAAGCCACTCAAAGGCATTCTGGGTGCTGGTTAGTCTGCACATGCCGAGCTGGAAGCTACATCACGAAGAGCTAGAACGGACAGGCATCGAGGATTTCTAAGTATGAATATGTGACAGGCCGCAGTAGGCAAGGTGCCATGGACAAATTGCCTGCACATTTGTTTGCGGCAAAATCCGCGTGAGGGATTGTTGTCATTGTGCGCACCAAACCAGTTTGACTGGCAGGAACCATGGTGCACCAGTTGCAACTCCCCTTGACTAAGTGGTTTCTGGCTATTTATCTTGTGGCGCAATTGAAAACCGATATCGCTGCGTCGGCAATTGGGAATTATTTGAAAAGCCACATGGTTGCTGAAACATAAGTTGATAGAGGAAATTCGGCAACGTGAGACAAGCGGCCCCTTGAGTGGAGACATTCGGATTGATGACACTTATCTGGGGCGAGCGTAACGGAGGCAAGCGCGGGCGTGGTTCTGAAAATAAGGTCGCTTTTGTGGTGGCGGCCGAAATGCGTGATGTTCATCCTCATCGGCTGCGCTTTGATCCGGTGCTAGGCTTTTCGTTCTAAGCGCTCAAACCCTAGGCAGCAACAGCTTTGACATCGAGGAGCATAGTGACTTCTGACGGTTTGATTGGTTTTGAAGTGGTTTGACAATTAGGATTTAAATATTGGGTAGTCCCCGCCCCGAAAGGTAAGGCCGGTACGGAAATTGACGCCTTTAAATGGCTTAATGTGATGCTGGGTAATTTAAAAACTGTGCAACCAGGCACCTATCCTGCATTCAAATACGGCAAATATGCAGGTCGCTATTTGGCGGGAATGTAGTATCGATTTAATCGGCGTTTTGATTTGTGCTCCCTAATCCAACGAATGCTGCATGCATTATTCATAGCCAAGCCTTGCCTATATGGGCGCTTGGCTGCGCAAGAGACATAATCAGGCTGTTTCAAATAATCAATCTTAATCAACTTAAAGCTTCAGGTGTATCCCTTAATGAAAGAACATTCAATTTCTCAAATATTCAAACGTACACTATGTGATTTTAAAAAAGCTCTTGAGAGCAGTACAGGCCGACCAGATGAGATTGGAGCGCCAAGAGAGCAGCAAGTGCGCAATTTTCTTAAACTTATCTTGCCTGAGAAAATTGGCGTCTCCAAGGGATACATTATTAATCAGGGGGGAGATATATCAAAAGAATGTGATATCGTTTTATTTAACAAGGAAACATGCCCAAGGTTTATTTTAAACGAAGAAAATGATCTAAGATTATTTCCAATTGAAGAAGTCTATGGTGTTATTGAAGTTAAATCAACGTTAAACCCTACAGAGCTAAACGATGCACTCTCAAAGTTAAGCTCCATAGATACAATTTATAAAAATAGGTTCAATCACATAGCAAATGATCTAGATATATCTTGCTCACATGACATCCAAACCAAACCTTTTAAAACCATTTTCAGCTACAAACAAGGTAAAGAGTGGAACGATTTTGAGTTTAACTGCCGACTACACAGCTACGATCACCCCGATGCCATCTTTATATTAAACGAAGCAGCTTATATACACGCCAATGATGACACATTAGCGAGGCAGAATTCATTTTTAAAGAAAATATCATTCAAAGAAAGTACACAAGACGATCAAGTCTGGAATCAAATTATGCATCGTTTTACGCGTGGTGATTCTTTACGATATTATGATGATTTTTTAATCTATGAAGCGGAGGACTCTATCCTCCTATTAATGATGTATACGTTTATATTAGATTCAATTAAAAAAATAAATTTACCTGATTACTATAGCGGAGATTACATTATATTCTGGGCTGAGCAATCAGATATCACATTTGATAGCAATGGCTTAATCTCTAAAAACAAGTAATATAAAACATGACCTGTCCTAACAACCGTAGACACACTTCACTCAAACTCCGACCGCTTTCCTGCTGAATTTTTATGCAAACGCGGCCGGAGATAGATTGCCCAGGCGCGTGTGGGACCGCTGGCGATTGTAAAAAATATTGATATATTCCCGAATCGATACTTCTGCCTCAAACCGGCTGCCATAACTGTGATGGTGCACCAACTCATTCGTCAAACTGCCCCAAAAGCTTTCCATCGGCGCATTGTCGTAGCAATTCCCACGCCGCGACATTGATGCCTGCAAACCAAACTGCTCAATCAGCTTCCGATAACCATGCGAACAATACTGACTACCACGATCTGAATGCCGGATTAAGCCTGCCTGAGGCTGCGTCCATTTCACTGCCCAGCACCAAAGTTAGACTAACATTTAAGCTTTGAAAAGTCAGGCTGTTACTGGGTTTTAGTGTGTTTAAGTAAAAAATGATTCGTCAAAGTTATAATGAAATTTATATTGTGCTTAATTTTTTTATATTAGGGATTTGCCATTTGGCTCCCCCATCAATCAGGTTATCTTGTCATTTTTCATCCAAAAGCGTATTTTATTGGTTAGTACAAATGCTGATAGGTTTCGAATGATGGACAATAATTCATTCATTTTTTTATATCTGGATTTTGATGGTGTTTTGCATGCAGATGGTGAACCCGCAATCGATGAAAACGGCCGCTTGTGTCAGAACCCAAATTTATTTTGTTGGCTAAAACATCTTGAGGAAATACTAGAGGATTATCCTGAAGTCAGGATAATTGTTTCATCCGATTGGCGCAGGCTTTTTGATGACGAAACTCTGATTAAGCTTTTGGGAAATATAGGATGGCGGTTTTATGGTGTTGTGGAATGCATTATCTCTGATAGATATGCTGAAATCCTGCAAGATGCTACTACTAGAAAAATTAAATACTGGCTTGCACTTGATGATCATAAAACTATAAAAGCGGCGACAGCTACAGATGACAAACTGATTTTTTGTTTG
Source organism: Iodobacter fluviatilis (assembly GCF_900451195.1). NCBI lineage: Bacteria > Pseudomonadati > Pseudomonadota > Betaproteobacteria > Neisseriales > Chitinibacteraceae > Iodobacter > Iodobacter fluviatilis. The sequence goes on along the minus strand of NZ_UGHR01000003.1, from coordinate 717,630 downwards.
CCAGAAAAAGGAATCAGCGCTCTTGAGCAGCAGCAGGAACTGCGGCAAAAAATTAAGCTGCTGTACAAAAAAATGAAATGAAGTTTTCAGTAAAAATAGAGTTATATTTATGCCTACGTAACATGTCCTATGAAATGAAAATGCTACGACCTCAGTACTAACGGCAATGAAGGGCACTACGGCTTCACATTTCACCAATAAGCACTGCGTGTTGGCTAGGTCGGATTAAATTTCGCATTGGTGCAAAATGTGCGCTACATCAAGGTATTTTCTTGTTGCGTGGGCTTACTCGCACGCTGTCTCGGGGTCGCCTCTCTTGTTATCATCAAGGGGTCAATCGTTGCCACTATGGCGATGGTTTCCAACCAGTTTTCGACCGAGTACTCGTAAAACTCTAATTAGAGTATTTAATGATGATCCATTGCCTGACTCTATGTTTCTTAGCGTTCGCAGGCTAATCCCCGCTCTTTCTGCAACCAGTTTTTGCTCCCAGTTACGATTTATGCAAAGCCGCTTTTGTCTTTCTCTGAGTATTGCCTCCATTTCCTGTAGTGTTTGATTGGTAAACCCTCCTCACAAAACCAGCTCATTTTTAAGCAGAGTTTTCTCGCAATCTTTGAGGGGCTTCTATATGGAGGCCATGGTAGATTTATGGTGGTTTTAAAGCTCACCCTCAGGCTTCTTCCGGTTCAATTCAAGTAAACTAAGTACAAATACTTACTTGTTACGTATGTTAAATTGGTAATAAGTCAAAGTGTTTGTAATAATTTTGGCAGGCACGAAAAACATCGGGTAATCTGAGCGATTGTTAAAATCGTGGAATGCCCATGCGCCCCGACCAGCTCCTTGCTTCTTTTGCGGCTGCTTTTTCACAAGATCAGCGATTGATTTCATTGCAAATTGGCGATGGCGCAGCTTGGGGTAATCAGTTGTTACCACAGCAGGTAACGGGCACGGAAGGGCTTAATCAGTCTTTTATTTATCGCATTGATTGCTTATCCCCCGATGGCCGCTTAGAGCTTAAATCCTTACTGGGCCTGCCCATTGTTTTATCTGTAGCGGATGCGAACGGCAGCGAGATTGAGCGCTGTGGCGTGATATCCCAAGCGCAGTTGCTGGGATCTGATGGGGGCTTTGCAAAGTACGCGCTAACGGTAGAACCACCGTTTGCCTTACTCCGCTACCGCCGCACTTCCCGCGTGTTCCAGGATTTATCCGTGCCGGATATCGTGAAGCAGGTGCTAGCCGAACATCAGGCAAAAAACCCTGTGTTTGCATCAGTGCAAACGCTGGATTTCAAATTATCCGGCACGCACGGCCCGCGCTCTTATTGCCTGCAATACCGCGAATCTGATTACGACTTTTTAGTGAGGCTGATGCAAGAGGAAGGCTTAGCGTGGCGCTTTGCTCATCTGCCGGGTGACAATCCCCAGGTTCAGCTCGTTGTCTTTGACGATGCCTTTGCCGTACCCGAGGCGCAAGACAGCCAGGTGCGCTTTCACCGCGCCGATGCCACCGAAGAAAGCGATGCCCTTACCGAGTGGAACAGCCTGCGTCAGGTAGGCAGCAGCTCGGTATCGCTTGCCAGCTTTAATTACAAAGCCGCCAACACCAGCCACACCGCCGATCAGAGCGCGGTAGACCAGGGCGATGGCGGGCAGCAAATTCAATCCAGCTTTGAAGATTACGATGCCCAGACGCACTATTACGCCAGCGATGCCGAAGGGCTAAGCCATTACGCTAACTTGCGTCAGCAGGCCTTAGACGGGCAAAAGAAATCGTTTACTGGCTCTGGCACTTTGCGCAGCCTGCAAGCCGGCCAATGGTTCAGATTAGAAGACCACCCCGCCCACGAATGGGATGCGGCCGAGCAGCGCGAATTCGCCATTACCGAGCTTAAATTCACCGCGCAGAATAATCTGCCGGTGGATCTTACCCAGCAACTACTGCAAGTTTCCCCAGGCCTGCTAGCTGCAGGCGCAGCAGATGCCAAGCCCTACCAAGCCGATTTCACCGCCCAAAGACGTGGCCAGCCGATTACCCCCGCCTTTGCCCATGAGCCACTGAGCAAACCCAAAAGCTTTGGCGTACAAACCGCCACCGTGGTTGGCCCCGCCGGATCGGAGGTGCATACCGACGAGCAAGGCCGGATCAAGGTGCAGTTCCACTGGCAGCGTGCCGCAGAGCACCCGGAGTTTGGTGCAAACCTGGATGACAAATCATCCTGCTGGATACGTGTATCTATGCCGAGTGCGGGCGCAGGCTTTGGCCACCAGTTTATTCCGCGCATCGGCCAGGAAGTTTTAGTCGACTTTATCGAAGGCGATATCGACCGCCCCATCGTCACCGCCGTGGTCTATAACGGCAGCCACCCGGTGCCAACATTCAGCGGCGCAGGCGCACTGCCTGCCAACAAAACACTATCTGGCATCAAGACCAAAGAACATGAAGGCGGCCAATACGGCGAGCTGCTGTTTGACGATACAAAAGGCGAAGTCCGCACTAAATTATCCAGCGAGCACGGCAAAACTCAGCTCAACCTTGGCTACTTAATCCACCCGCGCACGGATGGAAAAGGCGAACCACGCGGCGAAGGCTTTGAGCTGCGCACCGACAAACAAGGTGCTATTCGCGCCAGCGGCTTACTGATCAGCACCGAAGCCAAAGGCGGCGCATCCGGCAAACAGCTAGACCGCAGCCCAGCCCAAAGCCAGCTGGAATCCGCCCTGGAAACCGCAAAAAACCTCGGCGAATACGCCACCAAACAACTCGCCGACAGCATCGAAACTGGAGACGATGAACAAACCATCAAGCCCGACAACAGCCCCGGCGACAAAGCCAGCCACGGCCATCTTTACCACCACGTGCACGCCAGCAAAAGCTTTGAAGCGGGCAGCAACACCGATAAAGACGGTAAGACAAAATCTAAAGAGCAGGCAGGCCAGCAAAAAATCATCCTGCTGCACGGCGAGGACGGCGTAGCGATCACCACCCCGCAAAGCCAGACCCTCAGCGCAGGCAGCAACCTGGATCAAATCGCCCAGCGCGACACCAACCAAAGCACCGGCCGCCGCTGGATTCACAATGTAGGCCAGCACATCAGCCTGTTTACCGGCGGCATTAAAGACAAAATCACCATGAAGCTGATCGCCGCCAAAGGCCAGCTGCAAATGCAGGCGCAAAGCGACGACATCGAAATTACCGCCGACAAAAACGCCAGATTCACCGCCATCAAAGGTAAGGGCCTCTTCAACGCCAAACAAGAAATCCTGCTCACCGCCGGCGGCGCTTATATCCGCATCAAAGGCGGGAAAATCGAGCTGCATGCACCTGGGAAAGTCAGTATTAAAGGTGGCAGCCATGATTGGAGCGGGCCTGCGAGTTTAAATCCACCTTTACCAGCATTTGCAGGCAAGGCACCTGCCGTAGGCGATATTCAGCTCCATCATTTCTATGAAAACATGGAAGGGATTAAAAGCGGCAAGTACACCTTGCTGGATCTCAATGGAAACAAGCATGAAGGGGCTTTAGATGCTGAGGGCAAAGCGCTGGTGAGTGGCTTGCCTATGGGCGCAATCAGTGTTGCCTTTCAGGCGGACCCGCGAGCACCAAAAAATCAGGAACGTAAGTTCGATATTCCTAAATGGCCCCAAGCGCCTTTAGCTGCCAACAAAATAGTCGAGGAGACGCAAGCCTTAAGCCAGCTTGAAGGATTGATCCCTGCGGCTGGGGCTAAAGCGACTCAGTTGGCGACTCAGTCTGCTGCGCCATTGATCGCGGAACAACTCGCCCCCGCCAAAGCACTGCTGGGACAGGCAGAGCAAGGCTTGGCGCAAGTTCAGCAAGTGCAGGCTCAGGCCCAGCAAGGGCTGGATCAGCTGAAACAAGTACAGGCCAAGGCGGAACAAGCGCAGGCCTTACTCGATCAAGCCAGAAAAAAAATACTTTGAGCCTGACCACCCAATAAGCATCGTCTCTCCTATAACCCCACCTGGCGTCATACCCAGGCTTAATATTGCTGAATAAAATATGGGCACATACCTTAATCCTACCCCCGCAGAAACAAAGGGCGAATACACCGAGCGCGGAGAGCTAGTGCGCGATGTGATGAAGCAATACGCTCTAGTGCCGCTGGATGCGCAATTGTCTAAAGATGTACAAAGCAATGTTGGGGAATTTGATAAGTGGATTCAGGAGCTAACGGGCGGCAAGTTATCACTGAATGATTTGCAAATGGTTTTGGCGGGTATTCCCGTAGTTGGCAATCTGATTGCGGCCAGCGATGTGATTATTGGCTTGTATGAGTTAACGCAAAAGCAAACTGAACCCGGCCTGATGGATTGGTTTGGCATTGGGGTAGATACGATAGGCGTGATTCCGGTGCCATTGGGATTAGCACCGCTGCGTATGACTTTGCGCCCAGTGATTGCCGTCGCGAAGCAATCGGTGGTTGCCAATAAAGGCGCAGTGGCTTCTGCCGTGGTTGAAGTCATTATCAGCCATATCATGGCTGACCAGCGGGTGGCAGCCACCGTAGAAACGGCGGTTCAAGATCTGAGCAAAGCCATTAAGCCGATTATGGAAAACGTGGCGACGTTTATCCTGGGCCTGATTGATCAGTTTGCTTTATTCCTCAGGCAACTATCGAGTGGAGAGCTGGGTAAGTATCGTGCGGTTCCAGCGGGAGTTGCTTACAACAAAGGCACCAATTTCCGTGATGCCAAGGCCACTAAGACCAGCATCTTCCATGCCCTGCTGGAAATTCATGCCAGCGCCAGAAATGTAGTCATCAACACCATTAGCCAGCTGGCGCTCGCTAAGGAGCAAAAAGAATGGCTATGGCAGGCTGCAGATCACTTAGAGCATAAAATTTCACCACTGGTGAAAGCCAAGATGAAAGATCTGGGCGATGACAAAGTACAAGGCAGCATTGCCCATCTGCTCAAAACCTTGCTAGAACGTCTGGCCCATAAAAAAACCAATAAAACCCATGGCTCCGCCACGCCGGGGGTGAAGTCTGAAGCCAAATACCGCGTCTCCCAACAGCAGTTTGAAAAATCCCGCAGGCTTAAAAAAGCAGAAAAAGCCCCCAATAGCTGCAAAAGCTGCCCGATTACTGGCGGTACCGCCAATTCGATTGGCTTTGCCCTTGGTGAAGAAAGCTTCAGCCATACTGATTTTGTATTAGAAGGCGTGATGCCTATTGTTTGGGCCCGTACTTATAACTCCCGCTTAGCCCGTTTTGATCAAAGTAGCCAGGGTGCACGCTGGCTGACGCCATTCCACACCCGCTTTGATCTAAGCGAAGATGGCATGGTGTATATCGACGACCAAGGACGAGAAACCCCTTATCCTCGCTTAAAAGTGGGGGAACACCACCAAGACCGCAGCGAAGGCCAAACCCTCAGCCAACTGAGCGACAAACTGCTTACCGTGGCGCATGGCCATGAGCTGCTTGAGATTTTTGAACGTCATGGCGAAAGCTATTTACTGGCCATGTTGCGTGACCGGGCAGGTAATGAAATTGTGCTCGATTATGATATTCAGGGCCGCCTGAGCCGTCTTAGAAATAGCGAATCACCTTGGGCGCTGCTTCAATATGATGCGCACAACAGAATCAGCAGCATTAGCTTGGCCAGCACGCCCCCTCGTCAACTCGCCAGCTATCAGTACAACGATGCGGGCGATTTGATAAGTGCCAGCGACGAAGACCAGCAGCGCTGGCAGTATCAATACCAACACCATCTTATTACCCGCTACACCGACCGCACCGGTCGAGGCCAGAATATCGAGTGGGATGGCACAGATGCCAAATCCAGAGCCATTCGTGAATACGCCGATGATGGCAGCAACAGTATCCAACTTGAATATGTACCTGATCTGCGCCTGACCATCACCACCGATGCGCTGGCGCAAGAGACTTACTATTACTTCGATATCGACGGCTATGTGTATCGCACGGTTTACCCCGATGGCAAAGAAGAATGGGCCTTCAGGGATGAAGCTAAAAACCTGACCAAACACATCCACCCCGATGGCACTGCTGAAAGCTTTATCTATGACGACAAAGACAACCTGATTGAACATATCCGCCCGGATCAAACTCGGGTGTTGATGGCCTACGACGATAAAGACCAGCTAATCCGCATCACTGACCCAAGCGGCCATGAATGGCTGCGCGAATACGATGCCCAAGGCAATCTCACAAAAGAAACTGACCCGCTGGGCCATAGCACCCAATACAGCTACAACCCGCAGGGCCTGCCCGTAGCGATTAAAGATGCCAAAGGCGGCAGTAAAAAACTGGCCTATCTGCCCAATGGCCAGCTCAGCAGCTATACCGACTGCTCTGGCAAAACCAGCCTGTGGCAATACGATGCCCGTGGTCGCTTGATTGTGGCGCAAGATGCCGCAGGCAATGCCAGCCAGTATCACTATGGTAGCGATGGCCAGCTGGCTAAAGTCGTCAACCCTGACGGCACGCTCAGCCTGCTGCAATACGATGCCGAAGGCCGCTTACTCAGCCACACCGACGCACTGCAAGCTAAAACTCAGTTTGATTACGACCGCGCAGGCCGCATCGCCAGCCGCCAAGACGCCGCCAATCAAACACTGAATTATCAGTACGATAAGCTGGGCCGCCTGCTCAGCCTGATCAATGAAAATAAGGAGGCTTATCGTTTTACTTACGATGCCGCCAGCCGCCTGCAGGAAGAAACCGACTTCGGCAATAAGCGCACCCGCTACCAATACGAAACAGCAACGGGCCGCCTGCAGCAAATCGACGAAGCGGGGAAAATCACCACTCTGGCCTATGATGAAACCGGGCGCTTAACAGCAAGGCAGAGTGGCCAAAGCAGCGAGCGCTTTAGATACGACGTATTGGGCCGGATTTACGCCGCCAAAAACCAATACAGCGAATGCCATTTTGGTTTTGATGCCGTCGGTAACCTCATTACAGAGCGCCACGAATACAAATTATTCGGCCAGCAACAGCAATACAACTGGCAGCATGAATACGATGAGCTGGGCAACCGCATCGCCAGCATCCGACCCGATGGCCAGCGCACCGACTGGCTGGTTTACGGCAGCGGCCATGTGCACGGCATGCTGTGGAATAAACAAGAAATCGCCAGCTTTGAGCGGGATGATCTGCACCGCGAAACCCAGCGCACGCTGGGTAATCAGCTGACCGCCAATACCCATTTCGACAAAATGGGCCGTATTACCCAACAAACACTCAGCGGTAAAACCAGCAGCCACCGCAGCTACAAATACGATCCAGTCGGCCAGTTGCTGGGCATCAGCGACAGTCGCAGCGGCCAGATCAGCTACCAATATGATCCGGTAGGCCGCCTTATCGCCGCCAACAGCCGCTTGGGTAAAGAAACTTTTGCCTTCGACCCTGCCAGTAACTTAGTCGATACAAAACACCAAGCCGGCAATAGCACCAGCAGCAGCTTACCCACCATGCCCGCTGTGCTCGGCAACTTATTGAAGCAATACGCTGGAACCCATTATAAGTACGACGCCCGCAGCAATCTGATTGAAAAGCAGCAAGGCGAACAAACCACCCAATACAGCTGGGATGGCTTTAATCGCCTGAGAAAAATTAGCAATGCAGCAGGCGAAACCAAATACTTTTACGACGTATTCGGCCGCCGCATCGGCAAAGAAAACGCCCATGGCAAGACAGAATTTATTTGGGACGGTGACGTCATCGCCCTGGAAAAAACGGCCGAACACACCCGCCACTACCTGTTCGAGCCCAACAGCTTTATCCCACTGGCACAGATCATTACCGCCAATGATGACAGCGAAAAAATGGCCTACTACCACGTAGACCACCTCGGCACGCCGCAAACACTCAGCGATGAAAACGGTGAAATCGCTTGGAGCGCGGAGTACAAGGCTTGGGGCGAAGCGCAGGTCGTCATCAGTGAAGCGGCAAAAGAAGCTGGAATCAACAACCCCATACGCTTTCAAGGCCAATACTTCGACGAAGAATCCGGCTTGCACTACAACCGCCATCGCTATTACGATCCAGAGATTGGGCGGTTTATTAGTAGTGATCCTATTGGGTTGATGGGGGGATTTAATACTCATGCTTATGCACCGAATCCGACAGGTTGGGTTGACCCGATGGGTTTGGCTAATGGTAAAGCCGTAAAGAACAACATGAGTAAGGCAGGGCGCCCTTGTCCAAAATGGTGGGCAGGTCACCATTTAATTCCTGAGCATCTCGAATCACATCGGGTAATTAAAGAAGCACAGCGAAGAGGTATTTACAACATCAATCGCAATGAGAATGGTGTCGCATTACCAACAAGACAAGCTGATTCATCAAGTTCTGGTAAGCCATTACATAGTGGCAATCATTTGTCCTCATATTACAAATTAGCAGAGCGGCGTCTTGATAGTATTGGTGATCCTTCAACACTAAGCGATGCTGATTTGTTAGGAAAAATTAACTCCGTTGAAAATAAAATGAAATCTGATTTAGAAAAAGATCAAATTCGATTACAAAGCACTGACCCTCGCCCAACAGGAAGCACTTGCACACTGTGAGAACCATTATGGATTTTTACGTTTTAACTCATGATGAAGCATCGCCATTTTTATATGGTGATGCTTCATTTTCGCCCATTGATCTAGGTTGTTATTCAAATCTATGGCAAACGAAATTTGTTCCCGATGGTAATTTTTGCAAAATAACGCTTTCAAAAAATGCAAAAAAAGTAAGCTTGGATTTATTCACAGTAAATTCTGGGTTCGTGATGTCAGAAAAGGCTTTGGCCATTTTTTCTGCTCCTGACCTCTGCCTCAAAATTAACCCTATTCCTACAGAAATTTACTCTAAGAATGGCGATAAAATTTATGGTACTTATTATTTTACAGAGTTCTTTGATTGGCTGGATTTGTTTGATTATGAAAATTCAATTTATGAATTAGATGAAGAAGGGGCGAGAGTTGACTCTTGTAGTAGATTAACTTTGAGAAATACTTCCGAACTACATTTGGACTTGTTTTTCTTGAAAGATGTAAATTTATTTGAACCAATAATATCAAAAAAACTAATGGATTTAATCTTATCCAGCAAAATTCGTGGTTACAAGAGCGTTCCTTTGTCTGAATTTAAATGGAAAAGTTAGAAAACATTTAAAGTACACAAAATACAAAATAACGAAAAATAACTGGGGTCAGGGGTTCGCAGAATAACTAGGTTCAGAGTAAAGTTAAATTCGCTTTCTTTGGCTTTGAGAGTATTAAGCATAGTAGGACTTAATTTTTTTCTGACCCCAGTTATTAAGCTCAATTTCAACGTTATCGCCCTCTTACTTGAGATCCAATGGAATACATTCAGGTCATTCTTGCTTTTGCAGCCGCAATTGTGGCAATCGTCGGCACCACTTGGGATAAAACTCAGACTGGAGCCCGAAAATTAACTACCCCCGGTCGCTTTACCCTTGCTCTAGTTGTCTTTTCGCTAATTTATTCAGGGGTGTCGACTTACCAACAACGCGAACAAAAACAAACGGAAGAGCTGGATAAGAAGAAGATTGATAAGATCGTCTCAACAGAAATCGATAGAAGCCTTATCAGCCTATTGGAGCCATTTAAGTCGCTCTATGGCGAGTACAAAGGTATTGGCTACGTTCCCGAAAAAGAAATAACCATCGAAATGATGCTGGATGAAAGCGCCCTTGACGCGGCACAACACACTTGCCTTGCCCTTCGGCCAAAAACGTTCGACACATTTCCTGACAGCGGAACATGGAACGACATTTTTCGTGCCAATATATCTTCAGGCCTAAACCGAGTTGACCGTCTGGTTGATCGCTACGGAATAAAAATGAATGCAGACATGCTAGATGCACTTCATGACCTGCAAGCAAACGGGTACTTTAGTGGCTATGCGAGACCGCGTGTAGTACACGAAGGTACAATCGAAAAGACCAAAGGTAGCTTACCGCCCTGTGTGATCGGGCAAGCCATTGGCTCCCATAAAGAGTATCTCCATATGCTAAACAGAATTATGCATCTTAACCATGTAGATACGCTTGTGCGCTAGCCCATCAATCCACCGAGCCTGCACCAATAATAACTGGGGTCAGAGGTTCGCAGTAACAGTAATTTAGCTAGCGGGTTAAAGTCCCGCCCGAGGAATTGTTCATGTGCCTCGGTAGTACGAAAGAGCGGCGTTTGAGTAATCAAGGGTCGTGAGTTCTTTACGACAAAGAGGCAGACTGTAACGAAAGTGGACCTAGAAGTAGCCTCGTTAACATTGCAGTTGCCGACTTTGTCTCTGTATAGGGAAGGCCGTTGTGCTGTGTGTTGGTAATGGAAGCCACATCAGCGAGCTGTCGGGGTAACAGGGGCGGTATGTTTTGGAAGTTAAATTACCCAGTGCTGGAGATCCATCACGGTGGCAGGGAGACTGCCAAGCGCAAGGTATAAGGAAACGAAATCAGTGCGTATCGTGATGGAAGTCGGAGGGGTTCATAGGGTAATCCCCCCACAAAACCCGCTCATTTTTAAGTAGAATTTTATCGCAGTATTTGAGGAGTTTTACATGAAAGCAGCATGTTATTTTGAAAGCCTTGCTGAAGTACAAGAAACCGAAACGCAATGGCTTTGGACATACGATAACTAGCGCCCACACATGAGGTTGGGCGGCATCACCCCAAAACAAAAACTGGCATTACATGCCTAGCCTCTACTTTTAAGTGAGCTTAAAAATGGGGGTATTACCCAGTCACGGCAAGCTGTGGAACAAACTATAAAAAATAAAAATAGAGTAATACTATCCGCTCCGGTAAATAAATTGATCACTAGGCTATCTCCCAGTCATTTTCTGCGACAGGATTTGTAGGGTAATCAAAATGTAAAACAGAGCCATACAGCACATCCAAAGGTTTTTTAGTTTGTAAGAGGTATGGGCGCACCTCAAATTTTGGCACTCCGTGATCTGTAATAACCACAGACTCGCCGCTTGACTCTATTAGCCGAAAAAACTCTAAAGCCTGAGCCTTGAATTTAGATTTTGAAACTTGTTGTAACATGGCATTCACCTCCGTCATATATCCACCCAATTGGATAGTAGTCTTGGGTGTAAGTAAAATGTAACTATGTAGGGGTTATTGGGCTTACATTGAAAAGAAGCTCTCCACTGTGGAGAGTTTCTTTTCAATGCAATAGAGCAAGGCACAGAAAAAAATATGAGGTTTCTAAACGGCATGGCTCTTAGAGCCGTTGTTTTAAAAACTAACACTTTGCCCAGTTGAGGCAGGTTGCCAAATAAGGGTGCTTTCATTCATCTGAGCAGAGTGGAACTGTTTTTTGCAATTGCACTGAACCATCGCCTTGAACTTGGCAATCGAGAACATCTCCCTCGACCCAACCCATTTCTTCTAATAAGCCATCTGGAAAGAGTAAGATGCCATCGCCGCTACCATCGTCAGCTTCTTGAATTGTAGTGCACCACCTTTTAGCCGTTACCATTGCCCTTACTCCAAATAAAAATGCCACTCTAAGGTATGTTCTGACCAGCGTGCGCATTTTAATTAATATTGTAAAACTACACCTAAGTTGCATATTTTCTCAAAACAGAGATATTTGCTGTGTCGAGTTTTTCGATGGCTTTTTCGGCACAGGTTGTTCCGCTGCACACATTAATTGTGCGGGATAGTTTTTCAAAAAAGTCCGTGCAAGTTCAATGCTTTTGCAACCTAGCCATGCGTCGTAATCGGCCTCAGGAATAATGACCAGATTTCGTTTTTCATCATCGGGTTTGTGCATTCGTTTCATCAGCGGATGTTCATCGGCGTTGATGGTGATTTGAGTGAACGAATAGCTGCGCCGCCCGTTGCCTTCTTCCCATGCGCGCCATAATCCAGCCACCGCAAACGGTTCATCATCCAGTAGGCAGATTTGATGTCTCACCGCCTTGCCTGATTCATAACATGGCTCAAAAAATCCCAACATAGGCACAAGACATAGTTGGCTGCGTTGCCATGCATTTCGATAGCTCTTAAGTTGGCCGATGGTTTCAGCACGGGCGTTCATCGTGCTGTAGCGTGCACCTTGGGGAAGTTTTACTTTGGGCAAGAAGCCATAGTTCGCCACCACAGCTTGTCGCCCTTGCCGCCCGTGCACAAGCATCGGCGCAGCGTAGTCTTGCCAGACTTCTTCAGGCCAGTCGGCTTGTGGCTCGGCTGCTGCAAAATGGCTAAGTACCAGCCGTTTAGGAATTGGAATGTAGTTTACGCACATAAAAGAGAACGTTCGTTCTATAATATTCTGATTCAGATGGTTTCAGGATAATCCGATGTCACTACATTTGCACCCTCCGATTCCGGCTATGCTTGAGCCGCCATTAATGCTGATCCCCCTTATGGGCGTGTCTGTTTCAGCAGGCTTTCCATCCCCTGCCGAAGACTGGGCGGAAGAACGTGTAGATTTAAACTTGCGCTATGTTCAGCATGCCGAAGCCACTTTTTATTTCACTGTTTCAGGCGATAGCATGGTCAGCCCAATAGCAGAGCACTCGATTCCTGATGGCGCAACGCTGATTGTGGATCGTGCCTTGAGCGCCAAGCATGGCGATATTGTCGTGGCGGTGATTGATAATGACTTTACTGTAAAGCGGCTGTATTGCAGGAACAAGCGCTTAGCGTTGATTGCAGAGAATCCGGCCTATCCACCCATTGTGATTGGTGATGAACAAGAGTTGTCAATTTGGGGCGTGGTTACGGCATGGATAGTGAAGCCGCGATGATTACCTTGGTCGATGTGAACAATTTCTACGTGTCGTGCCAACGGGTGTTTGAACCTAAGTTGGTTGGCAAACCTGTGGTGGTGTTATCAAATAATGATGGTTGTGTGGTGGCGCGAAGTGCCGAAGTAAAAGCATTGGGCATTAAGATGGGAGCGCCCTGGCATCAATTGCGTGATTTCGCACAGCAAGAAGGCATCATCGCGCGCAGTAGCAATTACGCGCTGTATGCCGATATGAGCCATCGGGTGATGACGATACTATGCCGCTTTAGCCCAAACCAAGAGATTTACAGCATTGACGAGTGTTTTCTGAGTTTTGACGGTCTATTACAAGACCATACCGAACTGGCGCAAGACATCCGCCAAACCGTGTTGCAATGGACTGGCTTACCCGTTTGCGTCGGGATTGCGCCGACCAAAACCCTCGCTAAACTTGCCAATCACATCGCCAAGAAACAAGCTCCATTTGATGGTGTGTGCGAATGGCAGAAACTCAGTGAAAGCCAACAAACTGAGCAAATGCAATCCATGGATGCAAGCGAAGTCTGGGGTATTGGTCGCAAAATATCAGAAAGGTTGGCGCAGGAAGGCATACATACCATTGCTGATTTGCGAGCAGCGAACGCTGAGCAAATTCGAAAACGCTATAGCATCGTCGTGCAACGCACAGTGCATGAGTTACGTGGCACCCCGAGTATTGAACTCGAAGAATCTGCGCCGGATAAACAGCAAATCCTGTGTTCTCGCAGCTTTGGCCAAGGCATCTACACCGAACAAGAGCTGGGTGAAGCCATCAGCACCTACATCGCACGTGCCGCTGAAAAACTGCGTAAGCAAGGTTCAGTGGCGAGCAGCTTGGCGGTGTTTATTCGCACTAATCCCTTTCGCCCCAAAGACCCGCAATACAGTCAGCACATTCTGATTCCACTCACGCAAGCCAGCGACGATACCTTACTACTGACTCGCGCCGCGTTGTGGGTACTTAAACGTATCTACCGAACGGGCTTTACCTACGCTAAAGCGGGCGTGATGCTCTGTGACTTGCAACCCCGCACTGCGCTGCAAGGTCATTTATTCCTACAGACCGCCGACCCCATCAAACGCGCCGCACTCAACAAAGTAATGGATGACATTAATCGACAATGGGGGCGCGGCTCAATTCGAGTGGCTAGTGCAGGATTTAATCAGGGCTGGAAAATGCGGCAAAAAACCTTATCGCCATATTGGACTACACGCTGGACAGACCTTCCTGTTGCAAAAGCAGTTTGAGACTGATTAATCATTGCAAATTATGATGCTAAGTTAACCTCAAATTTGAATTTATCCAGTACTTGAGGGGCAGCAACCGGCCCACTACCGACAATCAGCTAGCTTTGTCATGAGTGGCAGGTAACGAAAGTTATGCGGCCACTCAGTATCCAATGCTGAGCGTCTGCACCTCGGCCAAAGCAGAAATTCATGCTCGGCTTTTCAATGTAGGCTTGCCATTGCATTGCAGACACTAACGTAAAATTAACCAGCTCCGCGCTTTTGCGGAGTCCGGGTTGAATGTCGGGTTAGCCAAGCACTATCGCCGAATTAATGACCCATTGCTCAAGGGTGGGGGCTCATTCCTCGGTGCATTGTGTTTGGGGTCGAACTGAGCAAGTTTTGGGGAGAGAAATGCCATGTTAATCAGCGTGCAAAACTTTCTAGGTTTCCGGGGTAAACAGCATCCAATAGTTGCCACCCCGGTTATGTAACCTTCCGGTATTTCGCCGGAGAAACCTGGGGTGTCAATCAGCGTGCAATATTTTCCACCTGCCTGATTTCAAATTTTTCCAGTTATTTAGTCCGGATTTTGCTCATTCTTGCGCTGTTTTAACCTGAACGAATCATTGCCCGTTTCCAGTATGTCACAGTGATGCGTACTCCGGTCCAGCATTAGCATCGCCATCTTGGCATCCCCCAAGACCGTTACCCATTCCCCAAAGGACAGGTTGGTCGTGATGCTCAGGCTTGTCTTTTTGTACAGTTGACTAAGCTAATGAAACAGCAACGCGCCTCTTGAAGCAGGGAGTGCCAGGTAGCCCCAAGGCTGCTTGGCGCTTACCACCCGATTTCGACGTTTCTGCTAACTGATGACCAGCTTTTGGCGCTTGAACAGGCCGGGACCGCACCCGACCCACTACCGATACTCAATAAGCTTTGTCATGAGTGGGAGGTAACGAAAATTAAGCCGCCGCACAGAGCCCTATGCTGAACGTCAGCACCTCGGTCTTTGCAGACATCGGAGCGTCTAAAAATCGTGGGGCGATTCATAGATGCGCTCTTATAATTGCCATGATTGTATATATGTGAGCGCATGTTATTTTCTAATATTTAGACATTCATAATTTATAGCTGGGGAGCTTTTGCTTGTATTGCTTGGAATTCCTTGGCGTTCACGTGCTTTTCCTGAAATGCCGATAAGCCGCTCAGAAATTGAGACTGCAGCATTTTCACAATTTTGTTTGCTTGTGAAGCCACTGACAATTTGAGGGGAAATGTCGCGAACCTCACCAGGAGCGCTTATCAGATGTAATGTTAAAACTAATATCCATTCGTTCATTGTTCTACCCATGTTACATTGGTTAAAGCTATTGAATTCGGTGTAATACGCCAATTTCTGAGCTTCCTTCTACGAGCTCTCAGCACTTGGGCCCTGTATTATGCGTTGCTCGGCGATCTCGAAGGGTATCCCCATTGTTTTTTAGATACTGCCCTTTCTTGGCATTGCCAGTGTAGTGACTAGACACCTCTGTGCTTCCCGATTTGAGGTTGATAACTTCAAATTGACCCTTGTGGTTACCGATGGATTGGACTATTACGTCTCCAGTTTTTGTTGTAAATAGGCGCACTTCGTTTTTATGCAAAAGCTCCCGGATCTCTTGTTTTGGGTGATCGTATTGATTTCCGTAGTTTGAAGTAGCAATCGCTAGTGTAGGTTTCACTTTCTTTAGAAAAGAGGAGCTAGTGAACCCATTATCAGCACCATGATGTGCCATGATCATGACATCTACTTCTGAATTAATGGAGCGAGTGCTTTTAAGGTAAGAGGCAATTTGTGCTGACTCAAGGTCGCCCAAACTAAGCACATTGAAGCTTCCGCTTCGAAATTGCTTCGCCGTAGAGTTGTTGTTTGCATTTTTAACATCCATGTCTTTTGGCCAATAAATGACGTTCTTATAGCCATAGCTGGAGGCGGACTCTAAACTTTGAATGTACTTTGGTGTCACGGAAATTATGCGTGGTGTTGAGTTGTTTTTCTTGTAAGCGGTAATGATTTTTAGGCTTTCTTTGCCACTGTCGGTATGCGGCTCGTAACCTGGGTACTCAATTTTACTTGGTTTTAAATCCTCTAGGATTCGTTGAACTTGAGATGGTGAACAGTGGTCCTGATCCCAAGAGGTAATGTGTAAAGTACTTATTTTATCAACCCCGCACGACTTCATTTCTTGACTGATGCTCTGTTCATTCGCGTCGCAGTAGCGACCTTCAATTAGTTCAAATCCATCACCACTAAAGTACGAAAATGAAGATCCAGCTGAATCAAGTTGATATGCGCGAAATCTAGTCTTGATTGATTGAATGGTCATGAGGAAGCTCCAATATTGCCGTTAAGGTTTAGGGTGGTTCGCGTTTAAACCGATATGAGCAGCATGTCCTGTCTAGTCCCTATTATAAATTTATAATGTAATTGGGCTGTGAATAGAATGTGGGGCACCTTTAAAATAGATAATGTCGGTGCCTGCACTGAATGCTTTGGCTCTAAATGGAGTTGAATGTGTGCTTTCTTTTGTGGAGAAAGCTGAGTGACAAAAGCGTGTATTTCACAAAGACGCTTTACAACTGCTGGAGGAGAAAATCTGCCTAGCTTAATCGGGTAGGTTTTTATCATTGATTTGAATATACGAAGCAGCTTAAACGCTTGTGGATGTACATGTTTGTTCAATTGAAATTTTAGTACCAACCAAAAACGAGGCTAGCTCTGCTTCATTCTTGAGTACTATCTGTTGAGCTTCAGGTTGATCGAGGCGGAGCTTATCCAAACCAAGCCTTTTGAGCGTGTAAAAGAGTAGTGCTTGGCGGCAGCGTAGTGCGACCTCTCCATCATTCATTCCATAGTCAAGCTCGATAACACGTCGCTGACCTGCTGATAACTCTGGATGGGGCGCTAATACTAGCGTCAATTCGGTAAACCATTCTCGGTCTTCATTTGCGGTGCAACGTGCCGATTCAAATCCCTGTACCTCCAAAATTCTACCCAGAACGAAGTCAAGGAATTCTTCGCGTTTATGACAGAACGCACGAACATGCCATCGGAATCCATCATACGCAAATGCATGCGGTGAAATGGTTCGAGAGCTTGGTTCGGGTTTTGACATCGATTGATATACAACTTTTAGTCCTTTTGCCTCTTTCATTGCTTTTAGTAAGGCAGATAAGGTGTCTGCTGTAACTGTGCGACCCGGTTGCGGGATACAACCTGTTGGCGGCAGCCATCCAATGAAGCTTGCTTCAGGCTCAAAGCTTCCACCGGTCGCAGCTAAAAGTTCATTTAAATACTGCTGCGGGTGCGTCGCCTCATATAGTGGGCGGAAGTCCGTTGTTGCTTGGTAGACGCGTGAGCTGCGGTCGTATGCGAGATTGTGTGGAGCCTGCTCTGTATAGCTGGCGATATCAAGCGACGCCTGCGGTACTGAAATTCCGAAGAAGCTTGTGATGTCGCTGCGGTTGATGCGCCCTTCCCATTGGAGGCGGAAATCTATGAATGCTTGTCGGCGATCCGGTCCCCAGCGTGTGTTTGCTTTTGTAGAGGGGACGGTAAGCGGGGATTTGGCTGTATCTTTCATAGAAATCATGGTAGCACAAGAATAAAAACTATACGAGCATAGTAAATATGCGTATAGTTTCTAGACTGTTGTGGCTGAGAGTGATTGCGGCATCTTTTACATAATCAAATTGAGAGAAAAAATGACACATCGAATAGTTTTTTACCCAGTTGGTAATGGTGATACCAGCCAAATCATTCTCGAAAATGGTAAGCGCATCCTGATGGATTATCGTCATCGTCAGAAGAGCGAGGATGGCCAAGGGCCAGAAATTAATTTGAAGGCTCGCCTTAAGCGAGAGCTCAAGGATGCTGATCGCGATTATTTTGACGTGGTAGCCTTCACCCATGCCGATTCAGATCATATTGAAAATAGTACTGAGTTTTTTGAGTTGCAGCATGCGGCTAAGTATCAAGGGGACGGGCGCATTAAAATTGATACATTGTGGGTTCCGGCGGCCATGATTCTTGAAACTGGAACGAATGATCAGCAGTCTTCAGAGTTTGTTATTTGGCGGCAAGAGGCACGTTATCGTTTGAAGGAGGGTAAGGGAATTCGCGTTTTTTCTAAGCCCGATGAGCTTAAAAAGTGGTTGGCCGATAATGGTTTGACGCTTGACTCGAGGCGGCATCTGATTACTGATGCAGGACAACTTGCGCCAGACTTTAACTTGACGGACGATGGGGTTGAGTTTTTCTGTCACTCCCCATTTATCAAACACGTTGATGAAGGGGATGACTTGCGTAATGCCGCATCACTCATTTTCAATGTGCGCTTTCGCAAGAACGGGGTTAACTATGATTATCTAGCTGTTGGCGATTCTGAATGGTCGGTACTTGAAGATATTGTTACAACGACCAAATATCATGGAAACATGGATCGGCTTGCATGGGACTTATATAATATTCCACATCATTGCAGCTACCTTGCACTTAGCGATAACAAGGGTGAATTTGAGACTACACCTAAGCCTTTGGTTGAGGAAATTTTAAATGCAGGGAAAGATGGCGCTTATATCGTGAGTTCTAGTTGGCCTATTCTTGATTCCAAGGAGGGGCGTGAGCAAACTCAGCCGCCGCATATTCAGGCAAAAAAATGTTATCAGCGCTATTTGAAGAAAACGGGGGGTGCCAAATTTCTCGTAACGATGGAGGAGCCTAACGCTAGGAAGCCAGAGCCGTTGGAGTTTAAGATCAATGCATATGGTCTGTCTTTGGCGCAATCAGCTGTATCTGCGGCTAGCATTATTATTTCGAAGCCTGCACCGAGAGCCGGTTAAGTGAGCGGCGAATACTACTCTTTGGGGGATGTGCTTCCAGATCTTGATCCCAATAAACTTGAGTACGAGGATAGCAGGCGACTTCTAGCTGCGTGTTTTCGGCATCCCGCTTTCGAAGTCGTTGAGCTGCGTCGAATTGAACGCCAATCTGCGGTTGGCGACACTACCAATGTAATTGATGGAATTGTTGTCGAATGTTGTGATGGCACAGTCCCCTCACGCAATGCTGTGGGTATAAAAAATCGTGAGCCATTATTGTTGTTGCATGGTTCTGATCTCTTGACTCATCACGAAGTACTTGCACTTCGTGCACAATTTCCTATTACGCCACACCAAAATAGTGTCCCATACGGCGCACCATCATCGCTTTGTTTGTATTTTGAGCCATGGAGTGCGGTAGCGCGGACTTGGACACCGGCAACGCATTTGCAACGAATTCTTTGGTGGCTTCGTGAAACGGCTCTTGGAACTTTGCATCGAAGTGACCAACCGCTTGAACGATTACATTTCGTCTCCCCATTTCAGATCGTTTTACCTGCTGATTTTGCTACCCGCGCGGAAATGCATAGCGAAATTTTACAATTGGCCGTCGCTAGGTCAAGAAGTAATGGAACAATATTGCGTGGGGAATTTGAATCGAAAGAAGACGTCACGGTTCAAGGAGATAGTACTGGATTAGATACTTTGTTAGTCACTTTACCGGCTATAGTTTCCGTTCAAATCGAGCGATATCCTGTAACGTTGGGTGCATTGCATGATCAGTTGATTCGCTATGGTTCTGAGCTTTTTTCCCCTTTAGTTGAAGCCGCTAAAAAGGTTTTACCGACTTCTGGACTGCCTAGTCAAAGCGCGCACGCAAAAAATACTTTGCTGCTGCTTAGGGTTCCTATGGCAAGGAGTGCGAATACGGAACCGGAACGAATCGATGTCTCTGGATTTATTGTACGTGATGCAGATCTTGCCCAGTTGGGGATTGCATGCGGTGCTTACTTTGATGGCAGAGATGGCCGCGTTTATTTAAATAATGAAGCACAAATAGCGGCCATAGCCGCTCTAGCGGGTATTTCTACTGAGAGTATTGACGCGTGGCGTGGATTAGCAATTGAACCCGTTGATGTTAGATGCACTTTTTCAGCAACCGATGCACGACATGCATCTGGCATTGGCAATCAAGGTACTGATTTTAAAGGGGTCCTTGCCGGTCTTGGCGCTTTGGGCAGCACTATGGCAGAGCTGTGGCATCGTGAGGGTTGGGGAAACTGGTCCTATATCGATGATGACATTTTGCATGCTCACAATATTGTTCGGCATATTGGGAAAGACCTACATATCGGATGGGCAAAGGTTGATGTGGCGGTTAATATGGCGGAGTTAAGTTGGCCAACTGGTACAAAGCCAAAAGCGATTTCAGCTAAGGTTACAGACTTCGAGAATATTGAAGTTTGTAATGCTCTTTCTTCTGCGTCACTGCTTGTTGATGCAACCACAACACTTGAGGCTCCTCGGGATTTGTCTGAGCAGATTGATAGACCACGTGCAGTTTCAGTGTTTCTTACACCATCAGGTCGTGACTCTGTTCTACTTCTTGAAAATTCAGATAAAAGCATCTGCTTAAGTTCTCTTGAGGCGCAGTATTACCGCGCCATTCTTCAGCGCGACTGGGGGCCATCGCATCTTGATGGCCATCAAGGCTCATATTGGGTAGGGGCAGGTTGCCGTGATTTATCGGCGGTTTTGTCACTGGAGGTTATCCAGCTTCACGGTGCGATGCTAGCGAGGCAAGTACGTTTTCTTACTGCTCTGCCAGAGGCTCAAATTCGTGTGTGGAGCATGGATGATGCAACAGGTGCATTAGCTGTAGATAATGTTCTGGTAGAAAAGTCGAGAGAAGATGTATTTGGAAAATGGCGTGTTATTTGGGATGACGGTTTGCTTAAGAAGCTCCGTGAGTTCCGTGAAATTTCGCTTCCTAATGAAACTGGAGGTGTAGTTCTTGGTTATTTTGATCAAAAACGAAAGGCAATTCACGTTGTAGATGTGCTGCCAGCTCCGACTGATAGCGAGGAAAATGGAACTACCTTTGTTAGAGGAGCTCATGGTTTAAAGGATGCCCTTGAGCGCTCGGCATTACTTACGGCCAATATTGTTGGTTATCTCGGAGAATGGCACTCCCATCCAAAGTTTGCATCTGCAAGACCAAGTTCTGAGGATGTTAAATTGCTCACTTATCTTGCGAATACTATGGCCATGGATGATGTACCTGTATTGATGATTATTGTCGGTGAGAATGATGTCACGATTTCATTTGGCGAAGGGGCTGCCTAGATGAGTGAGTTTCCATCGGTAGAGAAAAAAAATATTGGACTGGCCCTTTCAGGCGGAGGGGTCCGCGCAGCTGCTTTTCATGCTGGAGTAATGCGTTATCTTGCAGAGCATGGCCTGTTAGAAGATGTTACTCATGTGTCATCTGTTTCAGGAGGAAGTCTTTTTGTTGGCATGGTTTTTCGGCTAGCCGAGTATCGTTGGCCTAGCTCGGCGGCGTACCTTAACGTCGTTTTCCCACAGTTTCGTCATGTGTTGACATCGAAATCCTTACAGTGTTCTGCACTGACTCAGCTTTTTTTTATTCCAACAAACTGGCGATTTTTGCTATCTCGCGCGAATGTTCTCGCTCAAGCTATTGAGGCTGCATGGGATGTAAAGGCTCCACTTTGTAGTCTAGGGGCTTCACCCGTTTGGTCTATCAATTGTACTACCGGAGAGACTGGGCGACGTTTCAGGTTTAAGGCCGCAACGATGGGTGACTACGAACTTGGATATGCGGATATCGGTAGTTTTAGTTTAGCAAAGGCAATGGCGATTTCGGCGGCCTTTCCGGGCGGGATTGGCCCTTTGGTACTAAAAAGTCAAAATTTCGAATGGAAAAAACGCGTACATTGGGGAGCCGCAGAAGCTGAAATATATCAAGTCCCATTCAAAAACCTGCACCTGTATGACGGTGGATTGTATGACAATCTTGGGTTGGAACCGCTGTTTGATGTGGGCAGACAGGAGTTGAAAACGGATGATTCACTTAAATCACCTGTTCGCTATCTAGTTGTGTCAGATGGCGGAGCTGCCCTTCCTCGAACAGTAATACCACACCCTCTAAACCCTTTCCGTTTTAAGAGAATCGCAGACATTGCATTGGATCAAAGCCGTGCACTGCGTGTGCGAGCTTTTGTAAATTTCCTTCAAAAAAACTCATCATTAGGCGCATTCGTTGGGATAGGAGCTGATGCTGTGCAGTCCATTCGGCAGTTTTCTAAAGGTCGTGAGAGTATTGCCGATCGACTGTTAACCCAAAATTGGCTCTCTCAGGAAGAAGTTAAGAGCGCTTCTACATATAACACAAACCTTAGTTTGATGTCTGAATCTCACTTTGATCTTCTTGCAAGGCATGGCTACGAAACGGTGAAGTGGAATATGGAAATAATGTCTCAGGTATGCCTGAAGGAACCTTGATATTTGAGGCTCACGCAGAGGTCTGTGAATCGCACCGGTTTCGCGGAGGCTGTTTTGTTTGGGTCAGACCAACATGGCCTGCTCGCTTTGATTACGATTCAATGTGGCTGCGATGGACGCATACTTTGCAGCGCCAGAAAAACTGCCAACGATTCCACATTTACATCCCAGTGTGACTCAAAGCCAATTACCAAAGGGTCTGCGGTATGAATCGCCCCCTGTTTTGTCGACGATTTTTGTCCGCTTAGGCCGAACAACACTTGCTTGACCCAAACATAATGAAGGCCGCAACCAGATGGTTTGCAGCCTTTCGTTTTTCGAAGATCGATATCGACAGATCGGCCTTAGCTGTCACCTGACTACAAAACTAAGGGCTATTCAGTTTTTTATTTGCTCATATCTTCCGGACGAGTCTTGATCAGAGCTCGTAAATCTAAATTCGGAATAGCTTTTGCATTAGCGAATATTCTTTCAATCAGGCGTAGCTGTTCTGCATTATTTTTTTCCAAGATTGAAATTTCAGCCTTTAAATGCTCTAACTGATCAACCAATTTGATGTCAGAAGCGGTAACCGATGTATACAAAGGTAGTGTTACACCACGAAACTGCGCTTTTTTCTTTTTGAAGCAGACATTGATGCCTGCATATGTGCACAACGTTTGCCGAGTGGTTTCAAGATCTAATTCAAGTTTAATTCGCTCAACCAAAGCATCCCATGTAAGTTTGCCATTCCACTTCGTTAAAATGACCTCAATTTTTCGCTGTTGCTGTGCCGATATTTTCGGTGCCGCCATTTAAGTCCCCTCCTCAGAGAGACCAAAGGAAGATAATAATGACTGCAATTGAGGGTTAGGATTTGATCCTTCCTCTTCGGAGCGATTCTCAATCAGCCCATGAAGGAGCCCATCAAAATCAGGCAAAACACATGGTGTATTACTAATTGCCTTTGTCTGCGGATTTGACAAATAAAATTCATATTTTTTCGCTGAGAAGCGAATTACAGTTCCCTCTTGGCTGGTTTTCATTAGATTAAGTAATTGCGACAAAATATAAGTATTACGTGAATGGGTAACATACCAACGCTGCATCGCTTGCGATACAGACAAGCGACGGTCAATAGAGACAGCCTCAAGCCTCAACTTTTGGTACGAGCAATCCTTTTCAAAAAGTTCAATCGCCTTAACGTCTCCCGCAATATAGCAAGCCTCAGGACACATAAAGCATTGAGAAACAAGGTCGTTTAAATAATCACAGGGCGTCACATTGAGGTCCTGTGTGCAAATGCCTGTGGATGTAATGCTCGCAGGGATATTAATTCGTTGAATTAGATCTTCTTGCGCAACAACTCGAATTTCCCGGCTATCATTTTCAGGCTTATTAAGTATGACGCGAACTCGATCAGCCCGCTCTTCGTGACTGGTATGGATGTACGTTGTCGTTTGTTCTGAGCTACGCCTCCCCGACCATGCAGTTATGATTTCATGAGGAATATTACTCAAATCTGCAAGTGTGTTGCCAAAGTGGCGCAGGCTGTGTGAACGAATTGCAAGCTCTCTTGAAAACCCATAATCTTCAAAAATTGACAGGGTTAATTTTGTTCCCGTTAGTTTGTCCCCTGCCAGCGAACCCAAACTACTTAAGGGAACTAAGGCAAACAGAGAGGCTTGAAACGCCTTGCCGCCAGATCCACGCCCACCGTGCCTAGCATAAACCCAATCCCCCCGTAAACAAAATAGTGCGTCTGCTAATCTAATACTAGATTCGCTAGATGTATAAGCATTTGGAAATTCAGGCAAGATCGTTCTTTTAAAAAATTCGATCCACCAATCTTGGATCTCACCAACAGTAGCTGTCAGCGCACCTGAGAAATCATCTGCTATTCGCTTTGAAAGATTCTCGTATCCAAATAAAAAAGGTAGGCTGGAAAAAGTACTTTTTCGTGTCAAAGACATGCTTAACCGATCACTTAAAGTCAAGGCATTAATCGGTTTATTTTCAAAAAACTGACCTCGTTGAACGTAATGCACACTAGAAAGATCAACACCTGATTTAAGAATTGGTACACAGTCTTCTATTTCATAAAATCCAAGTACATACCCTAAGGTAAAAAGATTCGGAGGCTTATTGAAATTCAGATGGACTTTTTTTCTCTCCTCGGCAACCTTGAAATCACCCAGCAGCGCATTCAGACTTAGTTGTGGGTTTTCATAAAATCTAGACAAAATCCTTATAGGCTCGCATTTGATGAAGAAAAAATTAATTGCTTTTTCAAATTCAGCAGCCAAAGCCCCAAGCACATGGGTTTTATTATCCTGAAAACCTTTACTACCTATCCAGTCAAGGTAATGAACGGATTCTCCATCACCCTCAGCATAGGTTTTTAGTCGCTGCTTTGGTAGAACAGGAACTTCAGCAGACAGTCGACTAGGGGATGCCAGACCCGCCAATGCGAAGGTAACAATCCAGGCATCCGTAATATTTACCTGCTCACCTTTATGCTCCGATCCATCTTCGTTTACATGCTTGAATACCTTAGTAAAAATGCTTCCCAATGCAATGAGGGACTCAATTGGGGGTAGTTTCATAATATTCTTATCAAACTCAGCATTTCCAGTTCTGTCCCTTCTGTCCTTTATAAAGGTGCCTTTAATCGCAGGTTGTCGCACCAATCCTTTGTCTAAACAAAATGTAATGAATGGCCGTAAACGATCTTCATAGAGAACAGGTAGGCTTTGACCACTGATAATCATGTCTGTTTGGGCGTAGAGCTCGCCCTCCATAACGGACAGCAATTTTCTAGCAATAGAAACACGAGCCTGTTTTTCACCTACTGAGATCGGCTCGTTTATCACCTCTATGATCCACACTTTGACTAGATGACTATATGGATATGGAAGGGCAAATTCAGGCTTATTGCCCGCATTACCTGAACCTTTTGCCCCATGACGACCACAAAGAAATCGTGTTTTTCGACCTGAATTTGGGTCAATATAAAACCAAATTAAATCGTCAAAATCCGCCCTTTTGCCATCTGCGCCTTCAAATTGAGAAAGAGTCTGTTTGCGATATTCCGCAATTAACAAATAAAGACGATCAAGATATTTATTTAACATTAATTCCCTTTTTTGTTAATAGTATTTCATCGCAAATATCGATGGTGAGTTTCACCCAGTTAATCTGTCTTTGTAACTTTTCAATACTTCGGGTGTGAAGCGGATTTAATAGCGCGCTCTTATTTATGCTCAATTTGTCCTCGGCCAGCTGCAATACAGCCCTGTGCTCTGCCTCCAGAATCGGGCGAAAATTTGGGCACCCATAGCAAGCCAACGGACGCCCCAGCTCCGCAGAACAGTTTCTGCACGACGCCTTAGATTTAACTCCGCCAATATCATTAAACTGCTGGTCCAGAACAACCTCTTCGCCAGCGGCTACTAAAGAAATAGCGCCTTTAAAAGCTTGCTTTAGAAACTCATTCCCGACATAGTTCTGGTCAATTAGCAGCCTTGATTGGTAGTCCATATCAATATAATGCCTTGCAGCAGGTACAGTGACGCCGGTAATCTGTGCCAGTTGTGTTGCTGGCAAGCCCTCTTGTGCCGCTCTTGTTAAAATGGTGTGCCTAATTCTGTTATTTGTTGCAATACAGCCAGGGTGCCGATCAGAAACTATCTTTACTGTCCTCAATGCCCTGGTTGGGGCCTGTTCGCCAACATGAAATGTCATTGAGCTATTGGTGAACATGCTCTTGAATATCTCTAATGAGTCGAATTTCGTACTAAACAGATCATTTGACAATAAAATTGGCATATTCATCATTACGCGAATAAGTTCTACCTGATCGAGATTTATCCCGCATGACTTTAAATGTAATGTAACGCCAGCCGTATATAATTTTTTATAATTAATGAGGACTGTAGATAGATCATTTGAGAGATGAAGCGGGTATCGCTCAGGAAATGCCCGAGGAGAGCTTCCACCTGTTTCTTTCGCGTAGAACACGCGAAGTTGAAGAGTTTGAATTCCCGTTGAACCAATCTGATCTGACTCTTTAATATTTGGATCGTTAAAACTCGCACCGGCGGGGATCAGATCCCTCCACTTCAGGATAGCAAGCTGAATTGGCCGCCTGGCAGTGGACAGCATTAGCTTGTTACTTACGCTATTGCGCAACTCTCCATATCCATAGCTGCTCCGTAAAAAGAACGAAATCTCCTGAGATACTGACCAATCAAAAGCTCGCAACTTAGCGTTGATCTCCTTAGCCAGAGAATCAAACTCAATATCGCTGAGAGCCCCTTTAGATGGATCTAGAGAATTAGACTTTTCTTTATCTAAATGGCTACTTGTAAATTTATGGTATTCATCATATTTCACGTGGCCTAGCTTCGATAAAGTCCCAAAAAATTGATTTAACCCTTTTTTTTGGTTTGTTTTTAACGCGCTCCATGCTGTTCTGAGACTGGTCAGTGTTGGAGTTCCATCCATTAAAAATGGCTTAGTATTGTGCACGATACCTACAGTTGTACTCGCACTTTTTGTTCGTACATACTGAATTAAAACTTCAAGAATCAATTTCTTATCTTCAACTGGCATTACGGAATCATGTATCCATCCCACCGAAATAGTACATCCCTTCCCCATATGCGGAAGTATCCTCCATTCGTGATCAAACACATTCACCGTCATCCCTGACTTGGCAGTCATCCATAACGGCTGTTTATGGGCCAAGCCTGCAGCTAAAAAACTATTCAAACCTATCATTGGCTATCCACCTTTTTTTGATGGGCAAAAGATATCTCTTTAGCTTTTTTCGCCAACCGTTTGTCGTTATAGGTCTGAGCCATAGCTGATGATTCTGACCAACCCATCGCGTATTTACGGATGTCTTCAAGCAATTTGGGGTCTATTGCCAGAGCTTCCCCCTGCTTGTCGAAGATTTCATTCCATTTGTGCCGTAACAAATGTGGATGAACGTAAAACTGAAGAGCATCAGAAAGCTTCTGAAAAATTGTGTTGATCGACTTCAATGAAATTGGCTGACCCAGCGTTCCACGCGAATCTTTTTCACTAATGAAAATAAAATCATGAGGTTGTTGTTGGGGAATATTGGCGCGAACTTGGTCAATATAGAGCTTGATCTGCCGCATTAGGACAGAGGAAATCGTCGCCAGATGTGCTTTTGTTTTTTGATTTGGCTTATCAAGTCTTGGATCTGTTGGATCGCCCCCGGATCGGTAAATAGATATTTGGTCAAATGAGCCTGAGAAATGGCAATCCGAGATTTTCAGTTTTGCCAAAGCACCTCGCCTTATTCCGGTCTGATACAGGACGGAAACAAGTAAATAGTTTCTAATTCTTGATCCCGTAAACGGATTATTGGGAGATGATGGCAATATCATTTCCAAAAGTCGCGCGAAGACTTCGTCGGGAATAACCGACTCAATGGGGTCTGCAACTCTCTGCGATCGATTCCTGCCTAGCCCTTCTTCATCTAATTTTATTTTCGAAGTTAGCCTATGAAAACGATTGGAAACGACTTCATCAACGCGATGTAAATCATGAAAATGCTCAAATAGCCATGTGCAGTACTCGCGAAACCTCCGAACCCGACCCTGTAGAGTTTCATTGGATACCTTCGCCATGCATTTTTGATTTGCTGAGATTATATTTCGCAATGTTTTATCGCTGATTTGTCGAAGCGATACCACATTACTGTCTATTGCATCCTTCTGAAGACAACTCGCATCATAGAATTGCAAGTATTCCTTCTCACTAACAAACTGCCCAGACGCCATTCTCGTTGGCAGATCTATACATTTGGAAGCAAATTGTTTGAGAACAAAGGTCAGCTCAACGGCTTTTCTAAGTTGCGTATTAAATGATTGACTTGCCAGAGTAGATAGATAGGCGCTGACAAAGGGGTCGAGCGGGCAGTCGCAATCATCAACGATCGCAACAAAAGATTTGTTATGAAATTGATATTTTTTAAGTCGGATTATTTGCAAAACATATCGTCCAATAAGCAGCACACTGCAAATATAGACAAGAACATCGAAATGTAAAGCAGAAACCATTAAAACGATTAATAGATCAACAACTTAAAACAGAACACCAAATAAAAAACCATTACAAAAAACTTATTGGCTACATTTTACCACCAGACAGACACACCATCACCTTATCGCCATCCTCAATCATATTGAAATGATTGATTGCATCACCCACATTGTGGCGTAAGCGTTTGGCGAGCTTATTAAAATTGTACTGCTGTTTTTTTTCCGCTTCGGAAAGAGTTGAATCAGTCATACGGGGCACCAATGCAGAGCAGGGCGCATCGCGCCCTGCTGTAGATTCTTGAATTAATGCGGATTTTACCCGATTCAGACGGATTACCGTAGATTCAGTACTATTTTTTCCCAATAAATCTTAACCACCAGCGCTAACAAGTGCAGCCAGCCCTCCATCCGCCGCCCTTTAATTCTATGCGGATTCAGGGCAGCTTTAGCAGGCATACCGAGTAAGCCAAGAGATTAGGTAATCCCCCCATTTTTAAGCTCACTTAAAAGTAGAGGCTAGGCATGTAATGCCAGTTTTTGTTTCGGGGTGATGCCGCCCAATCCCATATGTGGGCGCTCGTTATTGTAACTCCAAAGCCATTGCGTTGCGGTTTCTTATACTTCAGCAATACTTTCAAAATCATCACAAGCCAGCCATTCATATCGAACGGTGCGATTATAGCGTTCAATATACGCATTTTGCTGCGGGTTGCCGGGCTGAATATAGGCCAATTCAATCGATTGTTGTTCTGCCCAATTTTTTAATATGTGACTAATGTATTCAGGGCAATTATCAGACCTGATTCGTTTTGGTTTACCACGCCATTCAATAATTTGATTCAGGCTGCGTATGACGCGTTCTGCTGGCAAAGAGAAATCGACTTCAATGCCCAATCCTTCCCGATTAAAATCATCAATCACATTGAATAAGCGAATGCTACGGCCATCGGCCAATTGATCGTGCATAAAATCCATCGACCACGTTTCATTTTTTGCTGCTGGCACTGCTAATGGCTCTGGCGTTTCGCGTTCTAAGCGCTTTTTAGGCTTAATCCGCAGGTTTAACTCTAAATCGCAGTAAATCCTGTAGACCCGCTTATGATTCCAGTGCTTTTTCTTGACGTTGCGCAGATGCAAAAAGCAGAGACCAAAGCCCCAGTTTTTGTGTTCCTCTGTGAGCTGAACCAGAGAATCGGCGATTTTGGCGTTTTCGACATCCAACTTACGAATATAGCGATAGCAAGTCGTACTAATTGAAAAGCTGGTGCAAGCCGCACGAATAGACAAGGCCTTGGTTTCAACGGCCCAGTGAGCCATCTCACGACGCTGAGATGTTTCAGAGGATTTCTGACATGGCTTCCTTAATGATGTCTGCCTGCATTTGGGCTTCGATATACATCTTTTTAAGGCGCTTGTTTTCGTCCTCCAGCTCTTTCATCCGCGTCATCATGGAGACGTCCATGCCGCCAAACTTGGCGCGCCACTTATAAAAAGAGGCAGAGCTCATGCCGTGCTCGCGGCACAAATCGGGGACGGTTGAACCGGCTTCGGCTTGCTTTAAAATCGCCATAATCTGGCTGTCGGAATAGCGTGCTGCTTTCATGTAGAGCTCCTCAAACACTGCGAGAAAATTCTACTTAAAAATGAGCTGGTTTTGTGGGGGGATTACCATTACTCGCTCAAGCTGCTGCTTATTTCAATCGTGCCTGTTAGCAATTTGTGTATCGGGCAGGCATTAGCGATTTTTAGCAATTGCCCACGCTGCTCTGCACTTAAATCCCCCGTCAGGGTGATCTTGCGGCTGATCACACTATGCTGTGGAGCAGGCTTGCCATCAGGATTAAACTGCAGCTCAACATGCACGTCAGCAAGCGGCCACTGCTTACGTTCGGCATACATTTGCAAAGTAATTGCAGTACAAGAACCTAGGCTAGACAAAAGCAGATGAACCGGCGAAGGCCCGGCATTAGCCCCGCCCATTTGAACAGGCTCATCTGCCAACCAGTGATGGCCCAACTCGTCTGAAACTGAAATGGTGTACGGCGTACTCCCCGTCTTGGCCGTAACTGCGATCAAGCTATCCATATTAACTCCCATTTTTCGGCACGATTAAGAGGGCACAATTAAATGCCCCCTTTTTTACGGATTACTTAGCTGCAGCAGCCTTGCTATAGCTTGAAATCAAATTACGATAATCAGGAATATGCTTGGAGAACAAAGCACCCAAGCCATCAATATCATTACGCCAGTCACGGTGTAGCTCACCTGCCACGCCAAACCATGTAGTGAGTTGCGCTCCTGCTGCAGACATCCTATCCCAAGCCGCCTGACGGGTAATATCGTTAAATGTGCCAGACGCATCTGCCACAACAAACACCTCATAACCCTCAGCCAAGGCGGATAACACGGGGAATGCAACGCAAACCTCGGTTACAACTCCTGCAATCAACAACTGCTTCTTGCCCGTAGCCTTAACCGCCGTAACAAAATCTTCGTTATCCCAAGCGTTAATCTGGCCGGGGCGGGCAATATAAGGCGCATCAGGAAAAATCTCTTTTAGCTCAGGAACAAGCGGGCCATTAGGGCCATCTTCAAAGCTCGTGGTTAAGATAGTTGGCAGCTTAAAATACTTAGCCAGATCAGCCAAAGCCAGCACATTATTTTTAAATTTATCCGGATCAATATCGCGCACCAAAGACAATAATCCTGCTTGATGATCGATCAAAAGAACGGCAACTTGGTCTTTATCTAGGCGTGCGTAAGATGTACTCATGGTGTTTTCCTTAAAATTGATCATTTATTTTCATTCATTAAAAAATAAGCCCTGCAGTTAAACAGGCATTTGCCCAAACTTGCCGCTATTGAAGTCAGCCATGGCCTGAATGATTTCTTCCTGTGTATTCATCACAAACGGCCCGTGCCCGACGACAGCCTCATCAATCGGCTCACCACTTAACAACAGCACCACGGCATCGCTATTGGCCTCGATCGCCACGCTGCTCCCCTCACGATCTAGCAGCACCATTTCTGCTTCATTAGCCACGGTATTGCCATTGACCGATATCGAGCCGTGCAACACAAAGAGCCCCGCGTTCCAGCCCTCTGGGATCGCCAAATCACTGATGCCCCCCTGATTCAGGCGTAAATCCAAGACATTCATCGCGGTAAAAGTGCGAGCAGGGCCGGTTTTTCCATCGTACTGGCCTGCAATCACACGCATCGTGCCTGCTGCATCTGGCAAGGCAAGCGTTGGAATCTGCTGATTAACGATGGCTTGATAGCCCGGATCAGTCATTTTGTCTTTGGCAGGCAGATTGACCCAAAGCTGAACCATCTCCAATACGCCGCCCGAGCGGGTAAACGCTTCAGAATGAAACTCGTCATGCAAAATACCCGAGCCAGCGGTCATCCATTGCACATCACCCGGGCCAATCACGCCGCCATTGCCTGTGGAATCCCGATGCGCCACTTCGCCTTTATAAACAATCGTCACCGTTTCAAAACCACGGTGCGGATGCTGACCCACACCAGCAGGCTTGGCTGATGCAGGAAACTCCGCTGGCCCAGCGTAATCCAGGAGTAAAAATGGGCTTAAATGTTTGCCATGATTTGAATAAGAAAACATAGAGCGCACAGGAAAACCATTACCAACCCAATGCTGACGGGGTGCGCTGTAGAGGCCGAGAATCTTTTTCATGTAAATCTCCTTGCTGGCTGGACCAAAGTTGAACAATGCAGAAAGCATAAACTGGGCAGGTTTTGCTGAATAGAGCGTAAAATTCAGACTCATAGTCCTATTTTTAGAACGACAAGGCAGATATGCAGGATTTAAATGACCTTTACTACTATGTGCAGGCTGTAGATCATGGTGGCTTTGCCCCTGCCGGGCGGGCACTCAGCATTCCCAAATCCAAATTAAGCAGGCGGATTGCCATGCTTGAGGAGCGATTAGGAGTAAGGCTAATTCAGCGCTCCACACGGCAATTTTCTGTAACCGAGCTGGGTCAGACTTACTATGAGCACTGCAAAGCCATGCTGGTAGAGGCAGAAGCGGCGCAAGACGTGATTGAGCAAACACAGACCGAGCCATGCGGTGTCGTGCGGATGAGCTGCCCCATTGCCCTGCTGCAAGTGACCGTTGGCCCGATGATTGCAGACTTTATGGCTCAACACCGCCGCGTGACTGTGCAATTAGAAGCTACCAATCGCCGGGTCGATCTCATCGAAGAAGGCATTGATTTAGCCATCCGGGTGCTACCGCCCCCATCAGGAATAGTGATCTGGTGATGCGTAAATTGGGTGAGCGTAAACAGTGCTTAGTAGCCAGCCCTGCACTGCTGGCTGAAAAAGGGATGCCCGAGGTTGCCGCAGACTTATCAGCCTGGCCCAGCCTCGCCTTAGGTGTGCCACAGCAAGAATTTATCTGGTGCTTATTGGGGCCAGATGGCGCAAAAGCCGAAATTCATCACCGCCCCAAGCTGATTTGCAACGATATGATGGCCTTAAGAAACGCCGCACAAGCAGGCATTGGCATTGTGCAACTGCCCATCATGATGATGCGTGAACAACTGGCAGAGGGCTCATTAATACCGCTGCTCCCCGGCTGGGCCCCAAGGCAGGAAATCATTCATGCGGTGTTTCCATCCCGACGCGGATTACTGCCATCAGTCCGCGCTTTGATTGATCACCTGACGCAGTGTTTTGCCCTGCTGAACGAAGATTAGCCCTCTTCAGCCTTCAGGCTGAGAGCCTCCAATATGTGGAATACAAACCTCCTTCCTCATTACAACACCACGCTCCTTCCGCCATCCACCGGCAGGATAACGCCGGTTAAATAAGGCGCATCCAGCAAAAAGTGAATCGCCTGAGCCAGATCTTCGGGGCTGCCGTTGCGGGCCAGAGGAATGGTATCGATGATGCGCTCACGCTCGGCATCATCAAACACAGACTCCCCCTCCGGCCAGATATTTGCACCAGGGGCGACAGCATTCACGCGTACATCGGGAGCCAAGTCTCTGGCTAAAGACTTGGTCATCGCCACAAGGCCCGCCTTGGCAATGGTATAGATAGTGTGGTTTTTATAAGGACGATCGGCGTGGATATCGGTGATTGAGACAATCACCCCGCCCGTTTTTCTAAGCTCGCTGGCAGCGGCCTGCGCTAAAAACAAGGGGGCCTTTAAATTAGATCCCAGCAAATCCAACCATGCCATTTCGCTGAATTCACCAATCGGTGTTGGAAAAAAAGATGAAGCGTTATTGACCACCGCATCTAAGCGGCCAAATACGCTAATCGCAGCAGATACCAATTCTGGCAAGCGCGTAGTATCCAGTAAATCTAATTGCACCAGCGCAACCGATGCCGGGCGAGTGGCATTCAGCTCATCGGCCAGCTGCTTTGCCGCCATAACAGAAGAACGATAGTGCAGCAGCACGTTCCAGCCACGGGCGTGCAGATACCGGGCCAGCCCCGCCCCCACCCTTTTGGCTCCGCCGGTAATTAATACGACTTTGTGTTGCATACTCACCCCTTGCCCCATGCTTCATTTCCCGCACCAACGGCACTCAATACCACTTTGTGCTGCATATTCTCCCCCCGCCCCATACAATATTGTTTTTATGCCCGCGATTTTCCCGCCCTCATGACTAATCCGCAACTCCCAACGCCATCTGATGAGGCGCTGCAAGCCAGCCAGGCCTTAATCTTACATATTTGCCAACAGATTAAGGAATCAGGAGGCTGGATTTCTTTTGCCGACTATATGCGTATGGCGCTGTACACGCCTGGCCTTGGCTATTACAGCGGCGGCGCGGCTAAATTTGGCGGAGCGGGCGATTTTGTTACCGCTCCGGAAATATCGCCGCTGTTTGGTACCTGCATCGCCAATACACTGGCGCATGCTTTACAAGAGTGTGGTGGTGATGTTTTAGAAATTGGCGCGGGTACCGGCCAGCTTGCCGCGCAAATCTTACTGGAATTAGAGCGCCTTGAAGCCTTACCCAGCGAATACTATATTCTGGAGCTATCAGGTGAATTACGCGAGCGCCAGCGCAAAACACTACAAACCCTTGTGCCGCATCTGGCCCACAAGGCCAAATGGCTGGATGAGCTGCCCAAGCAGTTTGTCGGCGTCATGGTCGGCAATGAAGTGCTCGATGCAATGCCTTGCGAGCTGGTGCGCTTTGACGGCTATAACTGGCTGCAATGCGGTGTGGTTGAAAATGACAATGATCTGGCGTTTGAGCATCGCAGCATCGAAGATTTGCGCCTGGAAGTCGCATGCGAGCCCTTCCCGCATATCCCACAGTACACCACCGAGATTCAACTGGAAGCGCAGGGTTTTATTAAATCGCTGGCCGCAAGCCTGCAATTTGGCATGATTTTGCTGATTGATTATGGCTTTCCGGCTGCCGAGTTTTATCACCCAGAGCGCAGTATGGGCACGCTGATTGGCCACTACCGCCATCACAGCATTCACGATCCTTTCTTTTTACCCGGCCTAACAGACATCACCTGCCACATTGATTTCTCTGCTATTTATAATGCCGCCGATCAGGCGGGCCTGAGCCTTGAAGGCTACACCTCGCAAGCCAGCTATCTGATTGATGCAGGCATTTTAAACCGGGCC
Organism: Iodobacter fluviatilis; assembly: GCF_900451195.1. Lineage (NCBI taxonomy): Bacteria > Pseudomonadati > Pseudomonadota > Betaproteobacteria > Neisseriales > Chitinibacteraceae > Iodobacter > Iodobacter fluviatilis. Next base: position 682,533 of record NZ_UGHR01000003.1, on the reverse strand, counting down.
GCGCAAATGGAAGTTGGCTCTGTGGAATACCTAAGAATGTCGACGGCCTTACAAAAACTAACCAGCAATGCCGAAATGGGCGAGCTGTTTAAAGTGATCGCTTTCTCTAAAGAACTACAGGGCAAAACAGCGCCGGGGCTGGGTGGGCGAGACCGCTCGGGCGAGCTTTAAGTAAAATTTGCCCCTATATTGAGGAGAGACAACCGCGGAGCGCTCCTCATGAAAGGCATTATTTTTACTGAGTTTTTAGAGCTGGTTGAACAAACCTGGGGCGATGCAATGGCAGATCAGTTGCTGGATGAAACTGATTTGCCATCCGGCGGTATTTATACGGCGGTGGGCACTTATCAACACAGCGAAATCATCAGCCTAGTTAACGCATTGAGTGAAAAATCCCAGCTCCCCGTTGCTAAGCTCTTACAAATTTTTGGTGAACATCTTTTTGGCCGGTTTGTAGCGCTCTACCCCTCTTTTTTTACCCATGTGGAAGATCCATTAGATTTTTTACAAGGCATAGAGCAAATTATTCATGCCGAAGTGCGCAAACTTTACCCCGATGCCGAATTACCCCACTTTAGCGCCGAGCGCTTAAGCCCCAACGCCCTCACCCTCAAATATGATTCACCCCGCAAAATGGGCGACTTTGCACAAGGCCTGCTTACAGGCTGTATCCGCTATTTTGGCCAGCCCATTACTCTAGCCACAGAAAATCACGCTGATTACGACCTTTTTAAATTAAGCCGCCATGAATGAGCAAGAACTTCAGCGGCTACAAAAACGCAACCAAAGAGAAAGATTGGCCCGCAAAGAGGCCGAAGCGTTGCTCGAAGCCAAAAGTCTGGATCTGTACACCGCCAACCAAACCCTGCAAAGGCTAGCCGATCAGCTGGAAGCACGAGTTGCACAAAGAACAGAACAGCTTGAAGCCGCCCTTGATGCCAGCCAGGCCGCCACACGAGCCAAAAGCAGCTTTTTGGCCATTATGGGCCACGAAATTCGCACGCCGCTGAATGGCATATTGGGCATTGCCCAATTATTGGAACACAGCCCGCTAAACGAAGACCAAGCCAGTATGCTGGCCACACTCAGCCGCTGCGGTGATTCCCTTTTAACGCTGATCAACGAAATTCTGGATTACTCCAAGCTTGAAGCCAGCCAAATGGCGCTGGAAGCCACCCCGGTAAACCTGCCAGAATTACTGCAAGATATCGTCAAGCTTTACCACCCTGTCGCCAGCAAAAAACAACTGTCGCTAACATTAGAAATCAACAGCAATGTAGAACAGTGGATTAAAAGTGACCCACTGCGCCTGAGGCAAATTTTACAAAACCTCTTAGGCAACGCCATTAAATTTACCGACCATGGCTACGTTTCCATCCATGCAGAGCAATCGGAACAAACGCTGACGCTTAAAATCAGCGATAGTGGCATAGGCATCCGGCAAGAACAGCTCACCACATTATTTAAGCCCTTCTCACAAGCAGACAGCTCAATTACCCGCCAATACGGAGGCACCGGCCTAGGGCTGGCCATAGTCTCGCGTATCATCGAGCTGATGGGGGGCGAGATTCAGCTTACAAGCGAGTACGGATCGGGCAGCGTTTTTATAATTCATTTGCCACTGCTAAGCAGCGATCGCACCACACTTGCCCAGCCTAGCAAAGCCGCCCCCACCCAACTCCCCCCTGATTTACATGTGCTCATTGCCGAAGACAACGCCGTCAACCAATTTGTAGCTCAGCGCTGTATTGAGCAAGCCGGTGCACGTGCCACCGTGGTAGACAACGGCGAAGCAGCACTGCAGATACTAAAAATCATTCGTTTCCCGGTTGTGCTGATGGATTTATCCATGCCCATTCTGGACGGACTAAGCGCCTGCCGCGCCATACGCGCCCAACCAGAATGCTACGGCCAGCCGTGGATCATTGCCCTTACCGCAAACTCACTCATCGATGATCGCACTGCCTGCCTTGAAGCCGGCATGGATGATTTCATCGCAAAACCATTTAATTTTGAACAAATTCAAGCCGCTATCAGCAGAGCCATCACCCCGCAGCCAAGTGCAAAAAAATAAAATAACAAAATATCGCCAAATTCTCACAAAGGGTGTTGACAGCCCAATTAAAAGCCACCATAATGCGTCCCTCTTTAAGGCTATGTAGCTCAGTTGGTTAGAGCACAGCACTCATAATGCTGGGGTCGCAGGTTCGAGTCCCGCCATAGCCACCAGATACTTCTCTGGTTAGCGCCAGAGAGAAAAGCCCCGCAAATCTAACGATTGCGGGGCTTTTTGCATTTATCATCCTTCGCACAAGTGCCAGCAAAATGGGTCACCATTGTTGGTATATTTATTGGTATCAAATCCACATACCAACAATCTATTTTCAGGGGATATTCCTCCCTCAAATCGCGCTATTGAGGGCTGACAGGAATATGCCCGCGCTGCATTTTGGTTTTTGACAGCAAGTCCATGTTTGCCACCCAGACCATATAACCTGCCTCTATTTTAAGAACGATCATGTACTTAAAGTACCACCGATGCGCCTGCATATTTACTTACTTCATATGCAGCCACCAAAATGAAACGGCGAGTCTTAAGCCCCGTACTGGTATGTAAACCTCCAGGGTCCCCGGCTCTTTTTCTGGTGTGGATTGCAACACGTGGCCATTTCGCTAATGAATCAAATGCAATAGCACCGAAACCCAATCGAAAGCGGCGCTGTCATACCAGTCACACCGTAAGTACATGGTCGAATTAAAAATAGAGTTATAGGCCCTGCCCCTTGCCGGGTGACTACCGGCATCAATAAGATATTTTGCCCCTCAATATCCCTCATCCCTTTAGTAAGATTTCACCTCGCCTCATGCCTCTGGTTAAAGATTGGCAGCTAAATATTTCACCTGAAATTAAGATTTTTAATTCTTCAGTACGTCAATAAAACAATTCAATTCTTATACTATTCAAATAGTAAAAATGCAGAGCGAAGGAATTCCCCTTGTGCGCCACGGCAGCACGTCGGGTTAGGGTTGGGGTGTTTTTTTGATGTGACCACGTTGTTTTATAAGTTTTTTTATGGCCGCCCATGTAAAACCAAGGTATGACCGGTGCGACCAGTTTAATAAGAAACGGACGATGCAATAAAATAATTTATTTAAAAACAATTGGTTATATTTTTACAATGATTGTATGTACTAATAGTTTTTTGTACTCTGCTCTTTTAATAGACTTACAGACACTAAAACTATTCGCCAATGCTCAATATTATTGCAAATTCTCGCTCTTAAACATTGCTAGCTCTGCGGCATAATCAAACATGGATAAATTACACAAAACTGACCAACAATCTACTTTAAAGTTCGCCCTCCGTGTTAATCGGTAATCCCCCCACAAAACCAGCTCATTTTTAAGTAGAATTTTCTCGCAGTGTTTGAGGAGCTCTACATGAAAGCAGCACGCTATTCCGACAGCCAGATTATAGCGATTTTAAAGCAAGCCGAAGCCGGTTCAACCGTCCCCGATTTGTGCCGCGAGCACGGCATGAGCTCTGCCTCTTTTTATAAGTGGCGCGCCAAGTTTGGCGGCATGGACGTTTCCATGATGACGCGGATGAAAGAGCTGGAGGACGAAAACAAGCGCCTTAAAAAGATGTATATCGAAGCCCAAATGCAGGCAGACATCATCAAGGAAGCCCTATCAAAAAAGTGGTGAAGCCATCTCAGCGTCGCGAGATGGCTCACTGGGCCGTTGAAACCAAGGCATTGTCTATTCGTGCGGCTTGCACCAGCTTTTCAATTAGTACGACTTGCTATCGCTATATTCGTAAGTTGGATGTCGAAAACGCCAAAATCGCCGATTCTCTGGTTCAGCTCACAGAGGAACACAAAAACTGGGGCTTTGGTCTCTGTTTTTTGCATCTGCGCAACGTCAAGAAAAAGCACTGGAATCATAAGCGGGTCTACAGGATTTACTGCGATTTAGAGTTAAACCTGCGGATTAAGCCTAAAAAGCGCTTAGAACGCGAAACGCCAGAGCCATTAGCAGTGCCAGCAGCAAAAAATGAAACGTGGTCGATGGATTTTATGCACGATCAATTGGCCGATGGCCGTAGCATTCGCTTATTCAATGTGATTGATGATTTTAATCGGGAAGGATTGGGCATTGAAGTCGATTTCTCTTTGCCAGCAGAACGCGTCATACGCAGCCTGAATCAAATTATTGAATGGCGTGGTAAACCCAAACGAATCAGGTCCGATGATGGCCCTGAATACATTAGTCACATATTAAAAAATTGGGCAGAACAACAATCGATTGAATTGGCCTATATTCAGCCCGGCAACCCGCAGCAAAATGCATATATCGAGCGTTATAATCGAACTGTGCGTTATGAATGGCTGGCTTGCGATGATTTTGAAAGTCTTGCTGAAGTGCAAGAAACTGCAACGCAATGGCTTTGGAGTTACAATAACGAACGCCCACATATGGGATTGGGTGGCATCACCCCAAAACAGAAACTGGCATTACATGCCTAGCCTCTACTTTTAATTGAGCTTAAAAATGGGGGGATTACCAATCTACTGAATTGATATACTGAATTGAAATTTTTTGCAAGAAGCGGGAGATAAAATGAAAGATAGAAGTGCTGTTGACACTATTCGAGGATATTTCTACCAGTTTGATCTTTCAATCTTAAGTATATTGCGCCTTATAAACCCTGATGACTCTATAGAGATAGAGTGTACTGAAGACATTGATATTCGGACCGCGACTGAGTTGACTGCAACTCAGTGTAAGTATTACGCAAAAACTGAATACAACCATTCGGTAATTAAAGAAGCTGTGATGTATATGCTATCCCACTTTAAAGAAGTGAAGGGTGGATTAAAGCCTAAAGTTAAGTATGCCATCCGGGGTCATTATGCATCTGGGCAACACAAACTAGATGGAGGAATTGATGTTAAGTTCTTGAAAGATAATTTTCTAACTTATACAGATAAAGGGAAAAAGCACCTCCATCATGATGAACTAAACCTTAACGACACCGACTTGGGCGAATTCCTAACTCTGCTGACAGTGGATATTCAAGCGGAGGAGCTGGACGTTCAATATAGAGCGGTTATTCGGGAGTTAGAAACTGCATTTAATTGTAAGGAGTTCTCCGCCGAATTTTATTTCTATAGCAATGCACTTGCCATAATTCGAGAGCTCTCAATCCAGCCTGCCCCTGCAGATAGAACGATCACCAAAAAGGCGTTTTTAAAAAAATTAGATACGTCGGGAGTACTTTTCAACGAATGGTTTGTTCAGAGAAAAGGAAAGAAAGCTTACTTGGCCGCGCTCCGTAAAGAGTACTTTACAGAACTTAATATCTCCCCCTTTGAGCGTTTCTTTCTCATAGAAACAAAGCCACAGATGTATATGCGTGATGATTTGAAAGAGCTCATTCATATACTTTCAGAAAAATGGTCGAAGCTATCCAAGCGTGACCCGGCACCTTTTTGTCCCTACATTTATATTCATGGCATTTCAGATGACGAATTGCTCGCACTTAAAAAAGATCTACATGTGGAAGAGTTTAAGTTTATCGACGGACACGATTACCAAAATGCAGACTTCAATGTGCATTCAATAATGCAGAAGGCTTCTCATGATAATGGCGTGAGGGCCAAAATTTTAAATTCAATACGCAATCTAGAGGAAACCCTAAGTGCTATCACAAAGACTAGAAAAGTTTTCCAATTCCATTTTGGCCAAAGCTACTTCGAGTCAACTAATCCATCTGTAGGCTTTGTGAAGATCCAAGTGGAACTATTTTCCGACATTAAAGCAATAATCTAACTAATCAGATGAGATGAAAATGGAAATGAAAAATAAAGAAGAAAGTATTAATGCACAAGTAATCGCTGTCTTTCCTGATAAAGTCCGAATCGTCGTAGATAACCTTGAAAATTTCAAAGTTGCAGAAGAGTCCTTAAAGGTCGGATCATATTTGAAAATTGCCGACAATGAGAATGCAACCCTGATAGCAATCATTGAAAATTTTCAGATAGCAGTCAGTGACGCAGGAAAGCGGGATTACATTATTGAGGCCTTTCCTCTTGGCATACTACGGGATGGAAAATTTGAACGAGGAGGGGATTCACTTGCGATTCCTCCGAAGAAAGTCGAGCCTGCAACAATTGCGGATATAAAGAAAATCTATGAGGACTCTGTCACTTCTGCTGAAAGCTTCTGCTTTGCAACACTAGCTTCCAATCAAATAGTGAATGTACCAATTAATGGGAATAAGTTCTTTAACAAGCACATCGCAGTTGTTGGTTCTACCGGATCTGGAAAATCACATACTCTTGCAACGATTATTCAACAAGCGGTCAAAGAAAAAAAAGAGGGGTTCGCTCTCAATAACTCACACATAATTATTTTCGATATCCATTCCGAGTACAAGTCGGCCTTCCCTGATGCCAATTTTATCGACATTTCCAATTTGACTTTGCCGTATTGGATGCTAAATAGCGAGGAATTAGAAGAGTTCTTTCTTGATACAGAAGCAAATGATCACAACCAGCGAAATATTTTCAAGGAGGCGATCATTAATGATCGTCGAGATAAGTTCAAAGGTTCTGATGAGGAAAAACAAAAAATTCATTTGGATTCGCCGATTTTATTTGATATTCAAGAAGTGCTTAAGTATGCCCAAGAAAAAAATATCGAGCTCATCGACTCAGGTGAGGTATATGCATCTGGTGCTAAGAAGGATAAACCTAAATTAACGCAAGGCAGCCTCTACGGGAAGCTGACGAATTTTGTTAATCGGCTTGAAAGCAAGGTTAACGATAGCAGGCTTGATTTTTTCTTAGGGGATAAATCTAGGACAATCACGTTCGAAGAAACTCTTCAGACATTGCTTGGTTATTCTAAGGAAAAAGGCTCGAATGTAACTATTATTGACCTAAGTGGCGTGCCATTTGAAGTCCTGAGCATTACAGTTTCTCTGATTTCGCGGTTGATATTTGAATATGGATATATCTATAAACGCCTTCGGTGTGCAAAAGATCCACAAGAGAAAATCAACAACGATGTGCCAATACTCTTAGTATATGAAGAGGCTCACAAATACGTTCCTAATAGTGAACTGTCGAAGTACCGTTCTTCTAAAATGTCTATTGAACGGATTGCAAAGGAAGGCCGAAAATACGGGGTTACTCTACTTCTAGCAAGCCAGCGGCCCTCTGAAATTTCGGAAACTATTTTTTCTCAATGTAACAACTTCATCGCGATGCGACTCACCAATCCAGTAGATCAGGGATATGTGAAGAAGCTACTACCGGACTCATTGGGGTCTTTGATTGATAAGATGGCCTCATTTAAGCAAGGAGAGGCTCTTTTGGTTGGTGAGTCGATAATTTTACCGTCTATCATCCAGATAAACCCATGTAAACCTTCCCCTTCGTCAAATGACATTCCTTATTGGGAGCTTTGGAAAGAGGAATGGAAAAACATAAATATCTCGGAAATAAAAGCGGAATGGTACAAATAATGGCAGCTCCGTTATATTGAACAACGAGTAGCCATTTTTAGAAGCTTTTGATAAAAAGATATTGTCATAAAAAAACCGCTCTAGCCTGAACGGTTTTTACGTTTATGGTCTGTATTACATCCGTTTTCTTACTTTATGCGTTATCCCAAAGGCCCCAGCACCGGGAAGGCGGATTAATAAATGGGCGACTCTATCATTGCCAATGATTAGGCCGGAGCCAGTTGGTAGCCCTTCGCAATCGCCAGCACAGCCGACAAGAAGCCGGGGTCTTCTATTTGGGCAAACAGAAACACTTTGTCCTCTTGTGAACACGCTAAAAAGTCCGCAACATTATTCAGCACTTGCCGCCACATCATCCATACCTCCCGGCTGTGTGGTCGGGAAGAAAGAAGGCTGGTTTTAATTGAGCAGGTGGCAGGGCTTTAGCGGGCGCAGACAGGAACGCTGCCAGTATCGCAGCGCCTGCCGGTGGCGTTTCGCTTAAGCTACATTCTGGCTGGGCAGAAAGGACGTTATTCATCCTCCGCTCCTCCTCCGTACAGCATGGCCGGATTGACCACATACACCCCGACGTTAGAGCTGCCACTCCCCGGCAACTTCCTGGACTGCGAGACATTGCCGTATTGGGCTGGGGTGAGGTGAGTGCACCCATTTCAAGCAGCAACTTATTGCCCGCTTTAAAGCATGGTCTTTCAGCAATTGATTGGCCCATGATTCGTAAGCATCCAGCCGACCCACGTTGAATAGCGTTATCGTTCCTTGGGATGATCGTGTCCACGATAAACTTAGGTGGACACATGGACGCTATACTCCCACTTCAATCAACACCCCGCAGGTCTCGTCGCAAGCACAGCCCCGAGTTTAAGTCCGCTGTGCTGGCGGCTTGTCACCAACCCGGTGTTTCAGTCGCAGCCATCGCGCGCCAATATGACCTCAACGATAACATCGTGCATAAATGGTTGGCCGATGCGCGCCGCAGTACAGATCCAGAGTCTTCGTCGTTAACGAATTCTCGTGACGTATCTCCAGCCTCACCAGCATTGACCTTCATACCGATCCAAATCGCTGATACGCCAACGCCAGCATCTGCACCAATTCGTTTGCACCTTCGCCAAGGTCAACGCGATTTAAGCGTTGAATGGCCCGCCGATCAGGCGCAGGCCTGTCTGGCTTTAATTCAGGCTTTGTTGCGATGATTCAACCCGAACAGGTCTTCTTGCTGGTCACGCCCGTCGATATGCGCTGGAGTATCGAACGTCTGTCATTGCTGGTGCAACAAACGCTGGGGTGCTCACCCTGTGATGGCACTGCCTATGGGTTTACCAATCGATCCCATTCGCGACTGAAGTTATTAATCTGGGATGGCAATGGCGTCTGGCTCTGCCAGCGCCGTTTACACTCTGGGCGTTTCCACTGGCCGACTTTGGGTGAGGCTACTTTTACAATGCCCAGAGAACAATGGCATTGGCTCGTCAGCGGTGTGGATTGGCAACGTTTGTGCGCTACGCCGCCAAGTCATTGGCAGGTCTAGCTGGTATCGCTCGAGCCCAGTAAAATAAGGGTATGACACTCGCGCCCAATCATCCCACTATGGCTACAAATTCGCCCTCGCTGGCGGAGGCTCAGGCTTTGGTGGCGCAGCTGCAGGCGCAACTTGCAACTCGTGATCAGCACATTCAATCTCTGGAGCTAAAAAACCAGAAGCTGGTCATAGAACTGGCGCATTTAAAGCGCATCCGCTTTGGCACCAAGAGCGAAGCCCTGTCGGTCGAGCAAAAGCAGCTGTTTGAAGATGATGCGGATCAGGATCTGGCCGCCATCACCGCTGAGCTGGATGAAACGCCAGCCAGCAACGATGCCCCCGTTTCCCGCCTAAAACCACGCCCACGTGCGGGTCGTCAGCCACTGCCCGAACATCTGGAGCGCGTCGAGGTTCGGCACGAACCCGAGCAATGCACTTGCGGGCAATGCCAAGCCAAATTGGTTAAGATCGGCGAAGACGTGAGCGAACAGCTGGACATCGAACCAGCCCGTTTCTTTGTGGTGCGCCACATCCGCCCGCAATATGCCTGCCGCCAGTGCGAAACCATCACCGCAGCGCCAGTCCCTCCCGCCGTGATTGATGGCGGAATGGCGACGCCGGGCTTATTAGCCTGGGTGGCGGTGAGCAAATACCTCGATCACTTACCGCTGTACCGCCTCGAACAAATTGCTGCGCGCCAACAAGTCATTCTGGCGCGTAGCACCTTGAGTGAATGGATCGGCCGGATTGGAGTGGCATTGCAACCACTCGCAGACCGCCTGAGTGAGAAACTGCGCCAGCAAACCAGCCTGCATGCGGACGAAACCCCGGTGCAGCAGCTGGATCCCGGTAAAGGCAAAACCAAACGTGCCTATTTATGGGCGTATCGCAGCAATGATTTGAGCGGCAGCCCACCGATAGTGGTGTTTGACTATCAAATCAGCCGTAGTGGGCAACACGCCGCCCATTATTTGCAGCATTGGCGCGGCACGCTGATGGTTGATGATTACAGTGGCTACAAAGCTTTGTTCGCCAATGGCGTGCGAGAACTCGGCTGCTGGGCACACGCTCGACGTAAATTCTTCGAGCTGCATGCTGCGGGCGGGCATCCGGTGGCGGCAGAAGCCTTGCAACGTATTGCGCGCCTGTACGCCATCGAAGAACAGGCCAAAGATCAAACCGCAGACCAACGCGCACAAAGCCGCGCCCTAAACAGTCAGTCCGAACTGCAATCTTTGCATGATTGGCTACTGAAACTGCGCCCGAATGTGGCCCATGGTGGCGGCTTGGCCAAAGCCATTGACTACACGCTACGCCGTTGGCCTGCTTTGATTCACTATGCCGGAACGGGCGATCTGCCGATTGACAACAATCCCATCGAGAACGCCATCCGCCCCATTGCGATTGGCAAGAAGAATTGGTTATTTGCCGGTAGCGAACGTGCAGGCAAACGCGCTGCAGCGATCCAAAGTTTGTTGGCCACAGCCAAGCTCAACGGGATAGAGCCATCGCAATGGCTGCAGGCTACCTTGGAAAAACTGCCCACCTGGCCCAATAGCCGAATTGATGAATTACTGCCGCTGCACGGCTAATCCAAATCGACGCGATCGACTAGGTGGACACGCTGGACGCATACCATGATTCGCGGGAAACATCTTGTGGATGTTAGCTCCATTAATTCTGCCCCCCCCCCCCCAAACAATGCACTCAAGTCCTCTGTATTTCATCCGATATAGCGGATGTCGATGGCTTTAATTTCGTCTTTTATATCAAGCCATCCGGCAGGTTGATTGGGTGGTTTTCCTGTTGAAAATCAGGGAAAAACGATTCAATACGATGCTTGTTTATGATGGCCTGATCACAACGATTGAATGGCTCTGCCCGGTTCAGTGTTTGCTTGGTTTTATGCGACATTTCACTGAGAGAATCAGGATAGGAAAATGGCGATAAGCCTGAATACCAACCTTACGGCGATCAGTACTCAGCGCAGCCTGAGTATGTCGCAAAGTGCTTTGGCTATTTCCTTAAATCGCCTTTCATCCGGCCTGCGTATCAATCGTGCACAGGATGATGCTGCGGGGCTGGCCATCAGCAGCCGTATGACTTCACAAATCAATGGCACAAGCCAAGCGATCCGCAATGCCAATGATGGAATCTCGATGGTGCAGACTGCAGACGGGGCGATGAGCGGGATCAGCGATAGCCTGCAGCGTATGCGTGAGCTGTCTGTTCAGGCGGCCAATGCACCTGTTTCAAGCACAGATCGCAAACTCATTAATGATGAAGTTCAGCAGCTGAGTGCAGAAATCCAACGCATCGCCAGCTCTGCTCAATTCAATGGCATTCGTTTATTAGATGGCAGCTTTAATTCACATTCGTTTTATGTGGGTGCAAATCAGGAAGATGTAATCAGCATTGCTTCAATTGGCAATATGCAAACATCGCATTTAGGCAGTACTGGCTCATCATTTGAGGCCACGCTAAAGAGCGAAACAATAAGCACACAGCTAAATACAGGGGATTTATTACTAAATAAAATATCGGTGAGCGCGTCAACACAAGGCGCTGCTGCAGGGCAATCTGCAGACAGTGCTTTTGCTATTGCTGCTGCAATCAATGAAACCACGACCACCTCTGGCGTAAGTGCCAAAGCCAATGCCACAAAAATCACCACCGCTGCACCCGGCTCATTCACAACGATTGCCGCCTTCAGCATCAATGGCGTGGATATTGGCTCGGTCAGTGCGGGGACGGATGCAAGCAGCCAGAGCACTAATTTTGCCAATGCGATTGCCAGCTTTTCTGCGCAGACAGGCGTCACCGCCACCGCCAGCGCAGGGATAGTCACCATCAGCGCGGCAGATGGCCGCAATATTAATATTGGCCTGAGTGGTACAGCAGCCAATGCCGCTGCTGCTGCGGCAAATAAAGCAGCGTTTCTTAGCCAGACAGGCTTGGCAGCAGGATCAGTGGGCACGCAGGGAACGGCTGCTGTAGCCGCTCAAAACACTTTTAATATTGCGGCTAATGTTGGGGCGGGTGCGCAGTTTGCGGTGAATGGCATTAGCTTTACTCTGCGTAATTCTGCGTCAGGATCTGCTGTAGTGGATGCCAACCATGTTGATTTAAATATATCAGGGGCCAGCAATAATGCAGCAACGGTTTCATCAGCGCTCAGCAGCGCCATTGCGATGGCGCAGGGCAATGGGCTGACGGCCGCCGCACTCAGCGCCTTTAGTGTTTCAGATGGCGGAGGTACTGTTGTTTTAAATGACAACACGCCAGGCGCATCAGGCACCAGTATTTCCAGTACGGCAGGATCAGTAAGCCGTAATATTACGGGAGCCGCCACCAGCAGCGGCAGTGCGGCCAGCAATCGCGGTACGATCACGATTTCTAGCTTGAGTGAAGAGGGCCTGAGCGTCGCTGGGGCAGCACCTGAAAACGCAGGATTAAGCGCGGGCATCACTGCGGCAACAGCGATTGCCACCATCGCCGGGATTACCTCTCTCAATACATTAACCGCAGCCAATGCACAGAAAGCCATTGCCTCACTAGATAGTGCATTAGATATCGTTAACGGTGCTCGCAGCACATTAGGTGCGTATCAAAACCGTTTTATCCAGGCGGTGTCCGGCATGCAAAGCACGCTGGCAAACCTGAGCACATCCCGAAGCCGGATATGGGATGCCGATTTTGCCGCCGAAACCGGCATCCTTACCCGCGCCCACATTTTGCAATATGCGGGCACGGCCATGCTGGCCCAGGCCAACACCACGCCCTATATGGTGATGGCTTTGCTGAAGGGCGCGCTTTAGCTTAAGGCTTTAATTGGCTTTACCCACACCGATCATGGCGGTTGTATTTGTTCCTAGGCTGGTGGTTGGCAGCTGACCATTCCACTTTTCTATCCACAAAGTCTGGTTTTTAAGCTGAGCCGCTTCTGCGCCATATTTCTTGATCGCCTCCCCCACCACTTCCAAAGCCCGCGCATCACCCTGCGCTTCGGCAATTTTTGCATCCGCCTGCCCTTTGGCAACGGCCACGGCATTTGCAGCATCAGCAAGATTTTTGCGCAGCATGGCTTCTGATCTTAACGCTTCTTGTGTGGCTTGCAGCTTGGCATTGATGGCCGATTGGATATTGGATGGCAGGCGTAGCTCGTTCACAAAGCCAAATTGCTCGACCATGATGCCGTAGGTGTTCATTTCATGATTAATTTTGGCGCGCACTTCTTCGGCCAGCTTAATTTTTCCACCGGCCAGCAAGCCTTCGGCATCATATTTGCTGCCGTAATTATTCAGCGCATTACGGATGCCATTACGGATAATCTGGCTGGTGATTTCTTCATAGCCGCGCTTGTATTTTTGGTACAGAACCGGCGCTTTGCCCGAATCGATGCTGTATGAAATGCTGATATCGGCGTTAATCACAATGCCAGAAGCCACTTGGAAATTCATTGATTCATCGGTAGGTGAGCCTTCCGAAGCGGATTTGGTCCAGGTGTAGGTTTGAGTGAAAGTTGGAAACTCGACCACGCTGGTACCTATGCCGATCAAATGCCAGCCACTGGAAAGGGGTACAGGCTCGACCTTGCCATCAATCCGATTGAACTCCACCCCCACATGATTGGCCGAAACCGAGGCCACAAAAATATGCAAAGAAAAAAACACTAAAACCGCAACAGCAAGCCCAATTACAATTCGAAGATGCTGCAATATACCGTTCATCATTAGCTCTTTTAAAGGAGTGATCCAACAAAAAACCCGCAGCCGTTTATGAATACAGCATGCTTGCCGCCTTTATACGCTTACGGTTTCTTACACACAACAAACAGAATAAAAAAACAACACTAATGACTCCAGAGTAATGTCAATTTATGCCGCCTATATATGGCGCGCTAATCTGCTAAAATGCAGCGCATTCATGCTATGTCACTGATAGCTGCAGCCGCTTTTAATCAGGCTGCCTCATTTCTCATTAGCCCGCTCTGCCGCCCCATCTCACTCAGATTTGGGAGCCCTTACCGTAAGGCCCTTTCATGACCACTACTTCTACTCCCCGCAAATCTGTCACCATTATTGGTGGCGGCCCTGCTGGCCTTATGGCCGCCGAAATCCTTAGCCAAGGCGGGGCAGACGTAGATCTTTTCGACGCCATGCCATCAGTAGGGCGTAAATTTTTGCTGGCTGGTGTGGGCGGCTTAAATATCACCCATTCCGAAGCTGCAGGGCCATTTTTAAGCCGCTATGGCAAGCGCAGCAACGAGCTTCAGCCCATGCTGGCCGCCTTTGGCAACGAAGCTTTGCAAGAATGGGTTCACAGCCTTGGTATTGAAACCTTTGTGGGCAGCTCTGGCCGGGTCTTTCCAAAAGAAATGAAAGCAGCGCCGTTATTGCGCGCATGGATTTCCAGATTACGCGGCAGCGGCGTGCGCATTCATGTGCGCCATCGCTGGCTGGGCTGGAATGAAGCAGGAGAGATGCGTTTTGCAACGCCAGAGGGCGAAATCAGCCACAGCAGCGACGCCACCATTCTGGCCTTGGGCGGCGCAAGCTGGGCCAAGTTAGGCTCCGACGGCCTGTGGCAGCCACTGCTGGCAGAACAAGGCATCGCGATCGAGCCTTTAACACCCGCCAATTGTGGCTTTGATATTGGCTGGAGCGATCACTTAAGCGAGCGCTTTGCCGGCACGCCGCTGAAAGCTGTCGCCATTGAATTTAAAGGCGTGCGTAAACTAGGTGAATTTGTGCTGACTAAGGGTGGCGTAGAAGGCAGCTTGATTTACACTTTTTCAGCCGCCATCCGTGATGAAATCAAAGCCAATGGCAGCGCCGATATTCTGCTGGATCTGGCCCCAGGCAAATCGCTGGAGCGCGTATTAGAAGACCTAAAACGCCCACGCGGTGCGGACTCCATGGCCAGCCATTTGCGCCGAAAATTAGGCATTGAGGGTGTAAAAGCGGGCTTGCTGCGCGAAGAGATTTCCCGCAACGATTTTAACGATATGAATAAACTGGCCGCTGCCATTAAAGGCCTGCCGCTCAAATTATTATCCACGCGGCCAATTGATGAAGCCATCAGTAGTGCAGGTGGCGTGCGCTTTGAAGCAATGAGCACGGAGCTGATGCTGGAAAAAATGCCCGGCGTATTCTGTGCGGGCGAGATGCTGGATTGGGAAGCACCCACCGGCGGCTATTTAATAACGGCCTGCCTTGCCAGCGGCAGACAGGCTGGGCTGGGTGCTTTGGCCTGGCTGAATCAAACGAAGTAAATGCAATGGGCCAGCTCAATCATCCAAGTGGCCCATTTATTACTCCAGAACACCTAAATACGCCTATTTCTATTCACAGCCAACATCCTGACAATAGTCGTATTTCTTGTTTAAGATTATGATATATGCCATATGCAATAGCGCAGAAACAGATACCTGCGCTATTGCATTACCCATTCACATATTGAGCAGGCTTAGCGTGAAGATCAGGACCATTTGCTGTGTATTTATACTCTGTTCATCAATTGCTCAGGCAGAAGAGGCAAAACAAGATGATGGGCAAATCATTGTCGGCGGGGCAATTGCTCAATGGACAAAGTGTATCAGCAGCGAATTAACTGAAAAAATTCAATTCATTGCCTCCCCCGTCTATATTGCCGAACAAATACTTGAGCAATGCGACGAGCACTATTTAAAACTAAAGCAACTGATGCTCAGCGATATGATGGAAAGAAACCATCATCAGGACGATAAAAAAACAGAGCAAATAGTGCTCAATAGCCTGCAAGACACCAAAGATAATCACCGGGCAAAAATCATTTCTTTAGTGATCACTCACCGCAGAAACAAGTAGCATCACTGCATTTTGCTTTTGCACTATTGCATAGCCAGCGTTAATGTACGATTTAATCGAAGACGATTAAGAGGAATACTGCGGCATTTTAAAATAGCAAAAGAATAGTGCTTACCGTTCATCAACAAGCACAGCACTTATTTTTGGCATTGCTAGGCTATCCATTCAAAGACACAAGCTGCTTATTTTTGGCTGGTGTTTAATATTTGTTATATGTAAGCTTAAGCAATAATACCTTGTGCCTGAGATACCAGATTCAAAATACACTTCCTAGCCTAACACCACTCAATCGCATTATTTATTGAGCCAGCGCCCCAATTTACATGCAAAACCAGCCTAGCTAGGGCAAAAACTCTGCTACCTAAGCTGATTTTTTTGAATTTACGGCGTATTTTATGCTTACTCAATATTCTGTCTGACGGCAGCGTCCTCCACAAAACCTCTTTGCCAGATTGCTTTTTTCTGTGCAAAACAGCTTTAAAAACTTACAAAAAAATTTTTACTCAAACAGCTTATTTTTGTAAGTAAAATCTTAAAACCCAACAATGACGCCATTTAGTGCAATAAACCTGCGTAAGGTCACTTTACGCTCTGGTGACCTGCTGTCAGTAAAATAAAAATCCTGCCCTTTAGTCATCAGCGCTCAACCATAGTAAGCAGGAACAGTAACCCCAAATGGTGGTGTGCAATGTCTTCCTTCCAAAAAAATCTAATGGCATCTATCGGCTGTTTAATCACGCTCGTCATCTTGTTTGCCATCTATGTCGGTCTGCATCTGCGCGTGGACGAAGCCCATTTGCAACGCTACCAATCATATTTACTGGCCGATGAACTACGACAATCTTCTGATGATTTAACCCGCCTGGCACGCACCTATGTAGTTTCGCGTGATCCTGCTTATGAAAAGCAATATATGGATATTTTGGCGATCCGTAATGGCGAAAAAGCACGGCCAGAAAACTACAACCGTATCTATTGGGATTTTGTGGCCGCCACAGGCAGCGCACCAAGGGCAGACTCCGCAGTAAAACGCCCTCTCTTAGAAATGATGAAAGAGCTGGGTTTCACCGACGAGGAGTTTGGCAAGCTCACTGAAGCCAAAAAGAACTCTGATGGCTTGGTAAACACCGAAGTAGAAGCCATGGGTCTCGTCAAAAAAACGGGGGAAGGTGCAGAAGAGGGCTACGCCAAGGCTAGGGCCATGATGCATGACAAGACTTATCACGCCAATAAAGCCAAAATCATGCAGCCCATTGACGAGTTTTACACCCTGCTAGAGGCACGTACAGCAAAGGCAGTGCTTGATGCCAACCAACTCGCAGGCATCGCTAAAATCATCTTTATTCTAGTGGGAGTCTCGACCCTATTTATGCTGTGGCGCACTTTTGTGGCACTGCGCAATACGATAGGTGGCACAGTAGAAGAGGCAAGACAGCATATTTCCTATATGGCTGGAGGAGATTTTGCCCACCGCATAGAAATGAGCGGGCGTATTCCCGATAGCTTTCTGGCACTCATGGGGGATATGCAAATCAAACTCAGCCATATCATGCAGCAAGTTTCACATGCCGCCCAGGAAATAGAGCAAGGCGCAAATGCCATTGGCAATGCCTCTGATGAGGCAGAAGATTTAGTTAAAAACCAATCCAGCTCGATGCTCGCCATGCGGGAAACCGTGCAACAGCTGGTAGCCAGCATTAATCAAATATCGGGCAGCGCCAACAATGCCAGTGACATGACCAAGACCTCCGGCCAAACATTAAACCGTGGCGATCAGGTGATCCGTGAAACAGTAGACAGTATCAAAACCATTGCCGCCACCGTGCAGGAAGCCTCTGGCAGTGTTGCCATGCTCACCGGCCATGCCCAGCAAATCTCTGTGATTGTACAAGTCATCCGGGATATTGCCGACCAAACCAATTTGCTTGCCCTCAATGCGGCCATCGAGGCAGCAAGGGCGGGCGAGCAAGGACGCGGCTTTGCCGTCGTTGCCGATGAAGTAAGAAAACTAGCCGAGCGCACCGCCAGCTCCACACAGGAAATTACCGAAAAGGTGCGCAAAATTCAGGAAGGCACCGAATACACAGCAGTGCATATGAATAATGGTGTAAACAAAGTAGAAATAGGCGTAGAGCTGGCCAGCCGGGCAGGCTCGGCCATCGAAACTATCCGTGTTGATGCCGGGGTAATGGGAGACGTAATCAGCGATATCAGCAGCTCGCTGCACCGACAATCGCAAGAGGCAAATAAAGTGGTCGATAATATCGATCGCGTTTCTCAGCTCGCCTCTGCCAGCAGCAGTGCAGTAGAAAAAGCCGCTGGCAACGCTCGTCACCTACGCGAGTTATCAAGGGCACTATCCGTAGAAATGCAGCAGTTTCATTTGGTTTGATGCATAAGATCAACACACGTTTAATGGGCTTGTTCCCTCCTTTGAAAAGGCGATGTCTGCATTAACAGTTGAAAACTGAAATCAAGGTTTTTTATTAGCAAACAGCAGAGAATGCAATAAATGCGCTTTTTGCACGGGGCTTAAATCCTCCCCTTGAAGCCGCGACACGAGGAACAAGCAGGGCGGGGTTTCTTTGATCCTGTTTGAGCGAAGCGAGTCCCGCAGCCACCGCTGTCCGCAGTGAGGGGCCTTCATGCTGGTCGGGGCGGTCTTCTTTGCGTACGAGGATTTCTGGCCGTTCAAGAAAGTAAGTCCCTCGCGGGGGATTCCCGCATCAAAATCAACGTGTCAGAGGCACTAAAAAGATCTTTTTGCTTATTCACAATGCCGCTTCTTAGCAAAAGCGGTGCGCAAGAAAAACGACTTGCGCACCCTATAAAAGAGTAAGTAGCCACTCAACTCTGCTTCAATATTTAACGAAGAAAGAGCCTTTGAAAAAGGGGCTGCAGCACTGAAGTGCCCCTACTCCACAGCCCCTCCCAAAGCCTTATAAATCGCCAGCAAATTACTCGCCTGATCAAAGCGATTTTGCAGCAAGCTGGTTTGGGCACTGCGGCGGCGGGCTGCGGCGTCTAGCCAAGGCTGGATGTCTGTTGCTCCCGCTTCAAAACGCGCTTGAGCGATGCCATCTAGCTTCGTCGCCAACTGCAAGGATTGAGCTAATTGCTGGTTTTGCTCGGCGAGGCGTACTCTGGCATCCAGCGCTTGTTCGGTTTCGGCCAGCGCCTTGTAAAGTCCCTGCCTGAATGTAGTAAGCTGTTCTTCATACTGGCTGCGGCTGATATCCAGATTCAGCTGATGCTTTTCCCAATCTAAAAAAGGCAGTGCCAAATTCAGCCCTGCGCTTGCCACCGGGTTCTGAAATAACTCGGCTAAAGCAGAGCTGCTGCCACCTAAGCTGGTGGTCAGAGAAAAGCTGGGATAAAACGCCGCTCTGGCCACATCAATTTGCGCGAGACTTACCCTTAATCTGGCCTCCATCGCTTGCAAATCAGGGCGTCGCCCCAGCACTTCACTAGGGACACCTGCGGAAATACTGGGCAAATCGCCCTGCGGCAAGCTGGCTCCTGCCAAGGTAAAGCTTTGCGGTGGCCGGTCGAACAATAAACTCAGGTTATAAAACGCAGCTTTCCTTTGCTGCAAAAGCTGGGTGTGATTGGCTTCTTCGCTCAGCAAGCTTTGTTCAGCACTCAGCGCCTCGCTTTTTGCCAATGCCCCAGCTTGATTTTTAGCCTGTGCAATCGCTAACGCTTGTCTGAGCTGCTGCACATTAAGCGTACTGGCGGCGAGCTTTTTATCTAGTAAAGCAATCGCCCAATACTGGCTGGCTACCGAGGTGGAGATGGATAATTTAAGCGCCTGCCTGTCGGCCTCAGTCGCAATACGCTCTTCTCTGGCAGCGGCTCTGTCACTCGCCAGACGCCCCCACAGATCAAACTCATAGCTGGCCGTGGCCGTCAGGTTGTAGCTCTGGCGGTTCACTACCGGATCAAAACTGCGGTTCACACTACCACTACCGCTACCACTCAAAACCGGCGCGGCGGCATGTTCGCTCACGCCTTCCCTAAGATGGGCACGACGTAATCTGATCGCCGCGACGGATAAATCAGCATTACTTTGCAGAGCATCGTCGATCAGCTTGGTCAGCTCAGCATCATGAAAAGCCAGCCACCATGCGCCCTGACTTAAGCTGGCGGACTGATTTTGCTCCGCCCAATGGGCTGGCATAGCAGGTAAAGGTGCACTAGGGCTTGGGCTAAGTAAGGAGCCGCAGGCGCTGAGTAAAACCGTTGATAATAAGATTATTTTTTTCATTTTTATTCTCGCGCCAGGGCTTCAATCGGATCTAAACGCGCAGCATTACGGGCAGGCAAAAAGCCAAAGAACACCCCAATTAACGTCGAGCAAATAAAGGCGGCGATAAAAGAGCCAAGAGAGAAAATCATTTTCCAATCTGGCACAAAAAACTGCACCAAAGCACCGATCCCTAAGGAGAGCAGTACGCCAATCACGCCGCCAATCAGGCAAACCAGTACCGATTCGGTCAGAAACTGCTGCATCACATCGCTTTGCCGCGCACCCACGGCCATACGAATGCCAATCTCACGCGTTCGCTCAGTCACCGACACCAGCATAATATTCATCACACCAATCCCACCTACCACTAGGGAAATCAGCGCAATCATCGATAACAACAGCGCCAGCATCTGGCTGGTCTGCTCGATTTTTTTAACGATGCTATCCATGTTGTAGATAAAGAAATCCTTGCTGCCATGGCGCAAAGTCAGCAGTTTTTCTATGCTTTGCTCGGCCGCAGCAGAGGATTGGCCATCCTTTACCCGCACGGTGATATTGTTGAAATACTGCTGGCCAAACAGGCGGTTGGCCGTGGTGGTAAAGGGCAGCCACACTTGCAAAGATTGCCCGCCACCGCCAAAGCCACTCTTATTTTCTGCTGCCACACCAATCACGGTAGCAGGCAGATTGCCCACTAAAATCACCTTGCCCAGCGGATCCGCCCCCTTAGGGAATAACTTTCGCAGGGTATTGTGATCAATCACCACCAGCTGCGATTGGGTGGCCACATCCTCGCTATTAAAAAACCGCCCCAATGCGGGCTTTAAACCACTCACCCGAAAATAATACTCACCCACCCCACTTACATTGCTGCTGACATCCAAAGCACGGTGGCGCAGGCGCAAATTAGTGCTAGTACTCGGGGTCACGCTATCAATAAAGGGCATGGCTTGCAGCGCAGTAATATCCCCCGGCAGCAAGGATCTCAAACTGCCCGCCCTATCGTCCCCCCAGTCTTTACCTGGGAAGATATTCATCGTATTGCTGCCGATTTCACCAATATTTTGCAGAATTTTACGTTTAGCGCCCTCGCCAATCGCCACAATCGACACCACCGAAGTAATGCCAATCACCACCCCCAGCATGGTGAGCAGGGTACGCATCCGATTGGCCGACATCGCCCGCCAGGCCATATTTAAAGCCGCCGCAAAGCGATCTAATACCACTCTCAGCGATTTCACTTCCTGCCCGTGCGGCGCAATTTTGCCCTCCACCACCACATCCACCGGCTTGCTGCGATCGCTGATAATGCGGCCATCGCTAATCTCGACAATGCGTTCGGCGCAATCGGCTACTTTATGATCGTGGGTAACAATAATCACGGTGTGGCCCTGCGCGTGCAGCTCGCGCAGAATATTCATCACCTCTTCGCCGCTATGACTATCGAGCGCGCCGGTTGGCTCGTCAGCCAGAATAACCTCACCGCCATTCATCAATGCGCGGGCAATACTGACCCGCTGCTGCTGGCCTCCGGAAAGCTGGCTGGGGCGATGCTCCAATTTATCGCTTAAGCCAAGGCGGCGGAGCAAGGCTTTGGCTCTGTCCTGCCGCGCATCCTTTGCCAGCCCGGAGTAAACCGCAGGCATTTCCACATTGCCCTGCGCCGATAAATGCGGCAATAAGTGATAGCGCTGAAAAATAAAGCCAAAACGATCACGCCGCAGCCCGGCCAGCTCGTCACTATCTAGATCAGATACATCGCGTCCATTCACCAGATAAGTGCCCGATGTCGGCTTATCCAGGCAGCCCAGAATATTCATCAGGGTGGATTTTCCTGAGCCGGAAGCGCCCACAATCGCCACCATTTCACCGGCATGAATACAAAGATTCACCTGATCCAGCACCACCGCTTCACCATCGCCAGCCGGAAAACTGCGCACAATTTGGCTGAGCTCTAAAAGAGGCTTACGCACGGCTATGCTCCAACCGTTACAGACATTTCTGACTTACCCAAGGCCGCATCACCTGTCACCACCAGATCGCCTTCTTTTAGACCAGCCAGCACTTGCACCTGTACATTATTATTCAGCCCCGTTTTGATCTGCCTGTCGACGGCAATACCATCCGCGCCCACCACCCGCACGGTATAGCGGCCATCCTTGGCCTTAGCCCCTAGGGCAATAGTAGGAATACTTAAAACACTTTTTGCATGCTCAAGCACAATCGCCACCTGAGCAGTCATATCCTGGCGTAAGGCATGGCTTGGATTAGGCACTTCAAACAGCGCATTGTAAAAAATCGCGTTATTGACTTTCTCTGGCGTGGGCTGAATCGCCCGCAGCTTGCCGTAATAGCGCTTATCCGGCTGTCCCAGAGTAGTGAAATAAACGGCTTGTCCGGCGTGGACTTTCATCACATCCGCTTCAGAAATCTGCGCTTTCACGGTAATGGTGTCTAAATCAGCCAATGTCAGCAGATTAGGCGCTTGCTGAGCCGCAATCACGGTTTGGCCTTCCAGCGTGGTAATCGCCGCCACTTCGCCATCAATTGGCGCAAGAATACGGGTGTAGCCAAGGCGGGTCTTCGCGGAATCAAGCGTCAGCTTGGCTTTTTTAATATCGGCATCACGCTGTGCCAAATCAGATTGCAGCGTTCTTTGCTTTAAGCTGGTGTCTTCTACCGCCTGCTTCGATGCGGCCTCCCGGCTCAGCAGGGTTTGCTGGCGTGCTAAATCGATTTTGGCCTGCTCTAATTGCAGCAACGTCGATTGCCTTTGCGCGAGCAAGCCCTCCAAAGAAGCCTCGGCATTCAGCGCTTCGTTTTGCGCCAGATTTGGGTCGATGGTTGCCAAGAGCTGGCCTTTTTTCACCCTGTCACCCAACTCCACTTCCAGCTTTTGCAACTGCCCAGAAACCTGAGCACCCACATCCACCTTGCGAAAAGCCTGCAAAGTGCCCGTCGCCAGCACCGCATTTTCTAAATCTGCTTTTGCTACCTTGGCCGTGGTGTACTGAGGGGCGGCCTTACTTGGAAAGAAAATCGCCTTTACGCCCCAGCCAAGCACGGCCAGCATCAGCAAAACCATCACAATCCGCAACCAGGACCCACGTTTAAACTTCCAAGCCATCGCGTTTTCTTCCTGCCAGTCAATAAAACAAGACGGCTAGCATAACACCCGACTTAAGCATTCTCTGTCGTAAAAAAGTAGCAAGGCTGCATACATTTACGACAGAACACCTTCATTTAGCCGTGCATAATCAAGCTATCCTCCGGCACCTGATCGCGCTCATTCAAACCATAATCCCGCGTCACCGCCGCCACGCGCAGGCGGTAATCTGCAAAAACATCCTTACGCCCAAGCGATTGCGCAGCTCTGTGCTGCGCACCACAACGCCAGGCTTTCACCGCCGCTTCATCTCGCCAGAAAGACAAAGACAACAGCTTACTCGGCTCGCTCAGGCTGCTAAAACGCTCTATCGAGATAAAACCATCCTGCAGGGCCAATTCGCTGCGTAAACCGGCAGCAATATTTAAATAATCCTGCATTTGCGCAGGCCAAACTTCAAAAATGACAGCAATCATGGGGAGTCCTTTTAATAAGAGATGTTGCTCAGTAAAACCCAAATCTTGAACCACAAAGAACACGGCGTTTCACGGAGAAAAACAAGTTTGGAGTGAAAGCTAAATCGCTTTTTCCTGATGACTAAAAAACCTAGGAATGCGCCCATTGGCTGAGGCTTGATATCTCCATTGCAAGGGGTCTGCCATACCCTCTTGCGCTAGATAA
Source organism: Iodobacter fluviatilis (assembly GCF_900451195.1). Taxonomy (NCBI): domain Bacteria; kingdom Pseudomonadati; phylum Pseudomonadota; class Betaproteobacteria; order Neisseriales; family Chitinibacteraceae; genus Iodobacter; species Iodobacter fluviatilis. The sequence goes on along the minus strand of NZ_UGHR01000003.1, from coordinate 658,592 downwards.
TCGCTCAAAATAGCCGTGGTTATTTTGATTGCCAGCGTCTGACCGGGGCAGCTATGCCGGCCATGGCCGAAGCTCAAGCTGCGACGATCGGTACGGCCTTGTGCAAAATCATCGCCCTTTGCGTTAAAGGCAGCATCACGATTTGCAGCCGCTAGAAGCAGCAACACGGCATCGCCTTTTCGCAGTTGCTGGCCGTGAATTTCCAAGTCTTGCACCACAAAACGCCTAGTGTTTTGCACGGATGGATCAAAGCGAGCCACTTCCTCTACAAAGGAAGTCAGTGGCAAATCATTCGACATCCCATGTTGTTGCAGCGCAATCAGGCAATTGCCAAGCAGGCCCGCTGTTGCTTCATAGCTTTGCGAAAGCAGGCCAATTAAATTAGCCAGTAAGGCCTGGCGATCTGCCCCTTCTGAATCTTGCACGAGATTTGCCAGCACACTTCCTTGAGCTAAGTCACCTTCCAATAGCAAAGTGAAATGCGCCAATAAACATTGAGCAGCCACGCTTGCCCCAGCCAGATCTGCCTCGCTGCTTAAAGGAGAAAGGCAGGCCACAAAATCGGCAATCCAGCCCATTAATTCGGGGCGAGTATCAGGCGCAAAGCCAAGTAAATCAGCCAATACCGCCACCGGCACAAAATGGCAAAGCGCGTACAAATCGCACTCCGCTGAGCGCCATTTTTTAACCAGCTGCGGCAAACACGCCGTATCAAGCCTAGCTAAGCTGCACTGGATAGCCTGCTTTAAAGGCAGATGTGCCTGCCCCTCATTCATCCGGATCAGGCGGGCAAAAATTTCAGCCGCTGGCGTTCCTACAATTGCAGCAGGCACAGGCTCCTTGGGCGGACGCACCACGCAATGCGGGCTTTGCATCAGTTGCATAATCAAATCTGCCCTGCTCACTACCCATATTTTGTGCTCCATATCAAAAAAAACAGGCGCTTCATTTCGCAGTGCTGCGTAATAGGGATAAGGGTGTACATGGGCTGCCGCAACCAGCGGGTGAATCCTTACAGAGGGCATCGCATTCCATCCATGCTTGTTTAATCATGGCGATATTGTGTAGATTGCCTGCACCGCTTACTTCGCTCCGGAGCGAAATATGGAAGACACCCGCCTAGCCAGCGTTGCCGCCGCCATTGCCGACCCAGCCCGAGCCAAGACTGTTCAGCCCAGCCTAACCGCGCACTGGAGCTAATCATGGAAGACACCCGCCTGGCCAGCGTTGCCGCCGCCATTGCCGAACCAGCTCGCGCTAGGATGCTTTGCAGCTTGCTCGATGGCAAAGCCCGTACCGCAACCGAGCTGGCCATCGCTGGGGAAGTGAGCGCATCCACAGCCAGTGCCCATTTAACACGGCTAAAAACCGAGCAACTGGTTAGCATGCTGATCCAAGGCAGGCATCGCTACTACCGCCTGCATAATCACGATGTAGCATCGGCGCTGGAAGCGCTGCTGCTGATTTCAAACACGCCCAAAACACCATTGAGCCCTAACACGCCCCATTATTTGCAAGCGGCACGCACCTGCTACGACCATATGGCGGGATCGGTGGCGGTGCAATTACACGATCGCTTATTTGCCATGGGCTGGCTGCTCGCCGACTCTGACGATGCATCCCAATATGTTTTAAGCGAGCAAGGCCAACAGGCCTTCAGTAAGCTTGGCGTGGATTTGCCTGAGCTGGCAAAAAAACGTCGCCGTTTTGCCTGCGCCTGCCTCGATTGGAGCGAACGCAGCCCTCATCTGGGTGGCGCACTCGGCGCGGCGCTACTAATACTTGCCAAAAAGCGTGGCTGGGTAGAACAAGATTTAGACAGCCGTCGCCTGCAAATCAGCCGTGCAGGCCAAAATGCGATGAAAGATATTTTTAGTATCACGATATAACCCCCTTACCTCTAGGCCCGCTATGTCTCTGCTCAATGCCGCTCTTGCACAAGAAATCGTCAATCGCACCATGGCGATTATTGGTAGCAATGTGAATGTGATCGATGCCTCGGGCACGGTAATCGGCAGTGGCGATACAGAGCGGCTGGGCAAGCAGCATGAAGGCGCTTTGCTGGTGCTATCTCAGCAGCGCACGGTAGAAATTGACGACGCCATGGCGCAGCAGTTGCATGGTGTGCGCCCCGGTGTGAATCTGCCGCTGCGCCTTGCTGGGCAAATTGTGGGCGTAGTTGGCATCACCGGCCAGCCCGATACGGTGCGCCACTATGGTGAGCTGGTCAGGATGACAGCGGAAATGAGCTTGGAGCAGGCACGGCTGATTCAAGCCTTGGGGCGTGATACCCGCTACCGCGAAGAGCTGGTTTTGCAACTCATCAAAGGCGAAGCCGCGCCGCATTCAGACTTAGAAGCTTGGGCGCAAAAGCTGGGCGTCGATATCCAGCGCCCGCGCGTGGTGGCGGTGATTGAAGTAGACAGCGGCACGCTGGGTATTGATGCGGCTTTGGCCGAGTTACAAGAGCTGCAAACCCTACTGAGTACACCAGAGCGCGATAACTTGGTTGCCACCGTTTCTTTAACCGAATTAGTGGTGCTCAAACCCGCACTGGATCATCAGGGGCGCTGGAATCCAGAAGAGCACCGGCTGCGGGTACATGACTTACTCACACGGGTTGCCAGCAAAAGCAGGCTGGGGGTGCGCATCGCACTAGGGCAATATTTTAGCGCCGCAAATGCTGTGGCGCTGTCTTATCAAAGCGCGGTCACCACCCTAAAAATCGGCAAAACACGCAAGCCGGAACAGACCTGCTTTTTTTATCAGGATTTAAGCTTGCCGGTGCTGCTGGCCGGATTAAATTCAGGCTGGCAAGCCGCACAACTGCGTATTCCGCTGAAAAAGCTTGAGTGCCAAGATGGCAACGGCCAGCTGCGTAAAACACTGGCGGCATGGTTTTCCTGCGACACCCGCCCCGTAGAAACAGCGCAGTTTCTGCATATTCACCGCAACACACTGGATTATCGCCTCAGCCGGATTGAGGCCATCACCGGCCTTACCCTCAGTAAAACAGACGAGCGATTTTTGCTCTATGCCGCTTTGCAAATTGCATAAAAATCACCCCTAATGTAATAAACCCCAAAAATTACAGTGATTTAATGGCTTATTTTTATGCATCCGCATGAAGATATCCCCTTGCAGGGCGTTTATCCTGTTCAACATCCGCTATCCGCAATACCCAGCCTGAACAGGAGTTTCAAGCGATGGAAGTCAGCACTTTAGGCGCGCTCAGTGCGCTCGTTGTTGCCATTTTTCTAATTTTACGAAAAGTGCCTCCCGCCTACGGCATGATTGTTGGCGCTTTAGTGGGGGGGATTGTCGGTGGCGTAGATTTATCCAGCACCGTCAATTTAATGATGGGTGGAGCCAAAGGAATTATCCCCGCCGTGATGCGTATTCTGGCCGCCGGTGTGCTGGCAGGGGTATTGATCGAATCAGGCGCAGCAGCCAGCATTGCCGACACCATCGTCAAAAAAGTGGGCGAAACCCGCGCCCTGCTGGCCCTAGCCATCGCCACCATGATTTTAACCGCCGTTGGCGTATTCATTGATGTGGCGGTGATTACCGTCGCCCCGATTGCCCTCGCGATTGCGCGGCAGGCCGATCTATCCAAAATGGCGATTTTGCTAGCCATGATTGGTGGCGGCAAGGCGGGCAATGTGATGTCGCCCAACCCGAATGCAATTGCGGCAGCCGATGCTTTTCATGTGCCGCTCACCTCGGTGATGGCGGCAGGGATAGTGCCTGGCTTGGTTGGCTTAGTGGTCGCCTATTTCATTGCAAAAAAACTGGTCAATAAAGGCAGCAAGGTAGAGGCCAGCGAAGTGGTCGCTTTTGACCGCAAGGCCCTGCCTTCCTTTGCCACCGCCATTGTTGCCCCGCTGGTAGCGATTATTTTGCTCTCGCTCCGGCCCGTGTTTGGCATTGTGATCGACCCCCTGCTCGCCCTTCCCCTCGGCGGCTTACTCGGTGCGCTGGCGATGGGCCGCTTTAAAGACAGCAATCAATTTGCCGTAGCAGGCTTGGGCCGCATGGCTCCGGTAGCGATTATGCTGCTGGGCACGGGTACTTTGGCCGGGATTATCGGCGCATCCAGCCTTAAAACCGTGCTGATCGAAGCGCTGCAAAGCTCGGGCCTGCCCGCCTATATGCTGGCCCCGATATCCGGCGCGCTGATGTCCTTGGCCACCGCTTCCACCACCGCAGGCACTGTGGTTGCATCGCAAGTATTCAGCAGCACCCTACTTGAGCTGGCCGTCCCTGCTCTGGCCGGAGCCGCCATGATCCACGCAGGCTCAACCGTGTTTGACCATATGCCGCACGGTAGTTTTTTCCACGCCACTGGCGGTGCGGTCAATATGAGCATTACCGAGCGGCTGAAAGTAATTCCTTACGAAACAGCCGTCGGTTTGTCGATTACGATTGTCTCTACGCTGATTTTTGGTGTGTTCAAATTTTAAGTATTGGAGTTGATGATGAAAATTGTAATAGCCCCCGACTCCTACAAAGAAAGCCTCTCCGCCCTTGAAGTGGCCACGCAGATTGAAGCGGGTTTCAAAGAAGTGCTGCCCGATGCGCAATATATAAAAGTGCCGGTGGCCGATGGCGGCGAAGGCACGGTTGAAGCCATGGTCGCCGCCACGGGCGGGCGGATTATTCTGCAAACCGTCACCGGCCCGCTGGGTGAATGCGTGCCCGCGTTTTTTGGCCTGTCTGGCGACGGCCATACCGCGATTATCGAAATGGCGGCGGCCAGCGGCTTAAGCCTCGTGCCACCTGCATTACGTAACCCCATGCTCACCACCAGCTATGGCACTGGCGAGCTGATTCTGGCGGCGCTGGACCATGGCGCAAGGCATATTATTCTGGGCATAGGCGGCAGCGCGACGGTGGATGGCGGTGTAGGCATGATGCAGGCTTTAGGCGGGCAGTTTTTAAATGCAGCGGGTAAACCACTGCCTTTTGGCGGCGCTGATTTAGCCCAACTCGCAAAAATCGACCTCAGCAACCTTGATAAGCGAGTTCAAGATTGCAAATTTGAAGTGGCTTGCGATGTAAACAACCCACTGATTGGCGAGCAGGGAGCCGCCGCCATCTTTGGCCCGCAAAAAGGTGCAACACCTGAAATGGTCGCCCTGCTCGATGCAGGCCTTGCCCATTACGCCAAGCAAATCAGCCAAGACTTAGATATTGAAGTGGCTCATGCCAAAGGTGCGGGTGCCGCGGGTGGAATGGGCGCTGCGGCCCTGGCATTTTTAAATGCCAGCCTGCGCCCCGGCGTAGAAATCGTACTGGAATCAGTACAGTTTGCCGCTCTGTTGCAAGGCGCAGATTTAGTCATTACCGGCGAGGGCCGCATGGATAGCCAAACCATCCACGGCAAAACGCCTATGGGCGTAGCTCAAATGGCCAAGGTATTTGATATCCCCGTAATTGGCATCGCTGGCTGCCTTAGCCCAGATGTAGGCGTGGTGCACCAGCACGGCATTGAGGCCGTATTCAGCGTACTTAACCGCGCCGTATCGATAGAAGATGCACTTGCTCATGCCGCAGACAATGTACGGCTCTGCGCCAGAAACATCGCAGCCACCATTAAGCTGGCGCAATGTTTGCCTAAGTGATAAGCGCCAGCGGGCTGGCCCGCCACAACCGGGCCAGCCCGCTGAAGCACCATTTCCTCATAAATCCAGACATTCCAGCCATAGCTCTGCTGCTGAAAATTTCTTATTTACCCGCAAAAAATCCCTGATCCGCGCAATAAATCCAGTTTTCACACTCACGTAAATCAGTCTAAGCTTTCAATACGCCCGCTAGCTTGTTAGCATTGCGGGTTTTACCAGCGGGAATCCCCATGCCTAAGTTCTTGTTTTGGCTAGCGCTTGCCATCAGCAGCCAAAGTTACGCCGCTCGCATCCTGCCCAATCAAGGTCAGTTAGGGGACCTGCAAGCTGCAGCGCTGCCCGAAATTAAAATTGATGGCAAGCTCTACCGCACCGCACCTGGGCTCAGGATTTACGGTACCAATAATGCCTTGATTATGCAGAATCAAACCCCGCAACAAGCCGCGGTCTGGTATCAGTTTGAAGCAACTTCCGGCAATATCTGGCGAATCTGGCTGCTTACCAATGATGAAGTCGCCACCATAAAAGCCCGCCCGAAAACGATCATCTCAGAATAAAGAATCTCAGGTACCCGCCACAGGGCGATTCTTACCTTTGAGCTTTCCGAAAAGCGAATGCAAGTCAAAGAATGAATTTGAAGTAAAACTAACAATCAGAGCATGTATCAATGAGCAAGAAAGTATTTATTAAGACCTTCGGTTGCCAGATGAACGAATACGATTCGGACAAAATGGCCGACGTACTACACGCGTCCGAAGGCTTAACGCAGACCGACAATGTTGAAGAAGCCGATGTAATTTTGTTTAACACCTGCAGCGTGCGCGAAAAAGCGCAGGAAAAGGTGTTCTCAGATCTGGGCCGGGTAAGAGAGCTCAAGCTTAAAAATCCAAATTTGCTGATTGGTGTAGGCGGCTGTGTAGCGTCGCAGGAAGGCGCGGCGATTGTGAAACGTGCGCCTTATGTGGATATGGTGTTTGGCCCGCAAACCCTGCACCGCCTGCCTGATTTAATTGCAGAACGCCGCAGCAGCGGTATTTCTCAGGTGGATATTTCTTTCCCTGAGATTGAGAAATTCGACAATATGCCGCCAGCGCGCGTTGAAGGCGCAACGGCTTTTGTATCGATCATGGAAGGTTGCAGCAAGTATTGCTCGTTCTGCGTGGTGCCTTACACCCGCGGCACCGAATTCAGCCGCCCGTTTGAAGAAGTACTGGCAGAAGTAGCGGGTCTTGCTGCGCAAGGCGTAAAAGAAATCACCCTGCTGGGGCAAAACGTCAATGCCTACCGCGGCGCAATGGAAGAAGGCGAAGTCGCTGACTTTGCCACCCTGCTGGAATACGTACACGAGATTCCTGGCATTGAGCGCATGCGCTATACCACCAGCCATCCGCGTGAAATGACCCAACGCATTGTGGATTGCTACCGCACCCTGCCTAAGCTTGTTTCACATCTGCACTTGCCGGTGCAGGCTGGATCGGATCGCGTGCTGGTGAATATGAAGCGCGGCTATACCACGCTGGAATTCAAATCACTAGTGCGTAAGCTTAAAGAAGCCCGCCCGGATATTTGCCTCAGCTCCGACTTTATTGTGGGCTTTCCTGGTGAAACCGAAGACGATTTTGAACGCACCATGAAGCTGATTAACGATGTGGGATTTGATGCCTCATTCAGCTTTGTTTACAGCCGCCGCCCGGGTACACCCGCTGCCGATTTACCGGACGATGTACCTGAAGAGCTAAAACTCACCCGCCTCAGACGCCTGCAAACACGCATCGACGAGCTGGCACTGGACGTCAACAAAAACATGATCGGCACGGTGCAACGGGTGCTGGTAGAAGGCATGGCACGTAAAAACCCTGAGCTGCAAGAGCTGGCTGGCCGCACCGATAACAACCGCATTGTGAACTTTGCCGGCAACCCGCGCCTGATCAATCAGTTTGTAGAAGTGCTGATTACCGAAACCTTCCCGCACAGCCTGAAAGGCGAAATTGTGGTGAAGTAATCAGGCCATAAGCAGCCACGCAACAGGAAGAAACAATTGTTTCTTCCTGCCCTTCGCTTGTTTATTTTTGCTTAATCTTTATGAATTGGGCTGAATCAGCTTGTCAGCCCATCTAAGCCTTATAAGATATTAATTACTGCGACGATTGTCATCAACGCGCCCGCCAAAAGTATTAGGATATAGGCCTTGCCTTACCCTGATACGCATTACCCAAGGAAAACACCATGCTATCGCCAAAAGATGCTGAACTTTTTGCCGTACTAAGCGACGACGACCTCGACCTATTGGCCGATTTTTTAGAATCTGATGCCGCCCCAGAGCAAGCAATGGATTTATCCATGCTGCATGGCTTTTTAACCGCGCAACTGGTTGGCCCGGAAGAAATCCCTGCTGATGAATGGTTTGCTCAAGTTTGGGGTGAAAATGGCGAGCGCCCGAAATTTGCTTCAAATGCAGAGAAAGAAAAAATTGAAGGCCTGATTCTGCGCCTCTATAACCAGCTAATGGATGAGCTGGCCGATGCTGAAAACGCTTTCAGCCCGATTGTGTATGTAGATGAAGAAAGCGGCCAAGATATCTCACAGCAATGGTGCTATGGCTTTACGCTGGGTACTTCAATGAACCCGGATGCCTGGCAAGAAATGATGGACGACGAAGAATACGCCCAGCTTGTCTATCCGATTTTGGTTTGCGCTGACGACGAAGGCCGCGCCAATCTGGAAAGCGACGGGCAGGATATGGCCGAATTCGAGCACGAAGTAGCTGCATCGCTGGTCGATATTATTCCGGAAATTCGCGATTTCTGGATTGATCGCCGTGGTGTTCCAAAACTAAAACACTAATAAGCTATACCAGCCGCGGGCACGGTCGTGCCCGCTTCTCTGATCTACCCTCGGTGAATCGCTTTTGAATAGCCAAATCATCCATTTCACGCCTGTTGATAACCATCGCCTTGCCAACCTTTGTGGCGCTCTTGACGAAAACCTGAAACAAATCGAAACCGCGCTCGATATCACCATCGTCAGGCGCAATGAGCAGTTTCGTGTCAGCGGCAGCGCCAAAAACTTGCAGCAAGGGATTACGCTGCTTGAGCATTTTTACGCTATGGCTGAGCAGCCCTTGGAGAGGGATGATTTACAACTCTCCATTATCGAGCACACACAAAGCACTGCACCGGCCTATATCGAAGAAAATACCACGCCGCTGCGCACCAAGCGCCATGATTTACGTGGCAGAACACCCCGCCAAACGATCTATATCAAAGCCATTCAGGAGCATGACATTACCTTTGGCATTGGCCCGGCCGGCACAGGTAAAACCTATCTGGCTGTCGCTTGTGCGGTTGATGCGCTAGAGCGAGACTTGGTTAAACGCTTGGTTTTAGTACGCCCGGCTGTAGAAGCAGGTGAAAAGCTCGGCTTTTTACCCGGTGATTTAGTTCAGAAAATCGATCCATACCTGCGCCCGCTTTACGATGCGCTCTATGATTTAATGGGTTTTGATAAAGTCACCAAGCTGTTTGAAAAAGGCATTATCGAAATCGCCCCGCTGGCTTTTATGCGCGGCAGAACGCTCAATAACAGCTTTATTATTCTGGATGAAGCGCAAAACAGCTCGCCGGAACAAATGATGATGTTTCTGACCCGTATTGGCTTTGGCTCAAAAGCAGTGATCACGGGCGACCCGACGCAAATCGACCTGCCCAAGCACCAGAAATCCGGCCTGATTGATGCACAGGATGTACTCGCCGACATCAAGGGCATCGCCCTGCACCATTTCACCAGCGAAGACGTGGTTCGCCATCCCTTAGTACAAAAAATCGTCAACGCCTATGCAAAGAAAACGCAGGAGCGTGAAGTGGCAAGGCGTAAAGAATAGCATCGGGCTTTCTCAAAACCTGAAATCTGCAGGCCGGCCAGAGAGAAAAGCTGAGGAATAAATGCGCTGGATACTTCATTTCATTCCTTGGCTCTCGCAGGCCCCAAACATCTGTAATATGGGTCCGCTTTTATCGCCACGCTGCACATTATCTCAAAGCAAAAATCACCCGTCCTAGGGTGCTGCAATGCTTACAAATATTTAAAAACCATCAACCGCCCCCCCTACTCAATAGCGCGTCGTGTATGAAAAACAGCGAAATTAAGTAGAAATTACAACAACTTGCCCAATACAAGCACGACAAAGTAATGCGACAGGATTTTTTGCTGTTAAATACAGCAACCTGAAACAGATTGTCAGTTTTTTCCTGCAGGCACACCGTTTTCCCGGAATCTGCTCGAGTTAAGAATAATTGCACGCTCATGAATATTTAAACAAAAGTCTAACTTTGGAGAATATTTCTAATGCAAACGCCCCACAAACACCACAACCTCCGCCAACTTTCACTCACCCTTTTTGCCAGCCTGGCACTGAGTTTGCCCGCATGGGGCAACAACCAGTCGCTACCCAAAGCAGGGCAGTACAATGCCAATAACAAACTGTTTGAACGCACCCTGGTGATTACAGAAAGTGGCCAGTTTTCACTGGAAGTTTCTGGCAAATCAGCCGGAACCAGTAGCCGTTCGGGGTCAGGCGAAGGAAAACTCAAAGCAGTAGGTGAAGGCTGGCTTTTCAATGAAGGTAACTGTCAGATGCACCTCACCCCCGCAAAAGATGGCTTATTGATGCAGGTTGATGGTTGTGCTGGCAATTGGGGCGATGTCATGTTCAATGGCCTCTATCAGTATGGCGGCGCCAGCGCTGCATCAAAGCCTGCGGCCAGCAATAAACCTGCCTTGAATCCCAAACTGGCAAAAACGTTTAATTGCCAAAATCTGGAATTTAACAATGCCGGGATTCCCGTCTGGCTAGCGCAAATGGCCAATTTGCAGCTAAATCAGGTTTTTGGCACCGAGCTCAAAGTAACGCCGGGCTACACCTTTCAGGGCTTGCCGGTACAATCCGCGATATTATTTGAAAGTGAAATTCCTTTTCTGGCCATGCTGGTCGATGCAGACAAAACCGCATTAACGGCCGCGGTTAAAAAAGCCAAACAACAGAAAAATGCTGGCGTGGCACGCTTACGCAAAAATGGCGAGTTATCGACTGAAGGTTTTGCAGGCAAGGGGCCAGAAGCGTTGTACATCAGTTGTGCCGAGCGTTAATTCACACAGGCTGATCTGAAGTCACAAGCACTAGGATCAGCCCATTTACGTAGTTGTACCGCAAGCTGCATCAAACCAGTATCGTGAAATTCTTAAGCAACAACATTTACAAAGATCACTTATGAAGCAACGTTTAGAAATCTGCCATCAGGTAGAAAGCACCGCCACTGGGCTGCCAGACACGGCCCAGTTTCAGGCATGGGCAGAAGCCGCACTGCTGCCTGATGTGGCCTCAGCAGAAATCACCTTCAGAATTGTCGACACAGAAGAAGGCCAGCAGCTGAACCGCGATTACCGTGGTAAAGATTACGCCACCAATGTGCTGACTTTTACTTTTGATGAAGACATGCCCGATGTACCCGGCCTGCCGCTGCTGGGCGATATTGTGTTCTGTGCGCAGGTCGTAGAAAAAGAAGCACAAGAGCAAAATATCAGCCTGAACGATCACTACGCCCATCTCACCATTCATGGCGTGCTGCACTTGCAAGGCTATGATCATCTTGAAGAAGATGAAGCGCTTGAAATGGAAGCGCTCGAAACTAGGCTGCTGGCAGGCTTAGGCATCAGCGATCCTTATTCAGAAGAAAAGTAAACTTACAAAGGGAAGGTGGCTTACCCGGTAAACCACCTCCCTTGCTACATGGCGGTCTGAAACTGCACAAATCAGGAGCCTCACTACAACAATCCCACTATAACCAACACGGCTGTAACCCAAAAAGCACGATCTTCCGGTATCATTCGGGCATCTTTATCATTGGATCTTTACGCCATAATGGATGATTACCCCTCGGGATCACCGAAATTGAATGCCCCCAAGTCATCATGGCTTGAACGCTTGACCCACTTTTTATTACGAGAGCCTGAAGATCGAGGCCAGCTTGTAGAAATTCTCCACTCCGCTTTTGAGCGCCAGCTGCTTGATGCCGATGCATTGGGCATGATTGAGGGCGTACTGAACGTCGGCGATATGCAGGTGCGTGATGTGATGGTGCCGCGCAGCCAGATGGACATCATCGATATCAATGATGCACCCGCAAAATTTATCCCCTATGTCATCGAAACCGCCCACTCGCGCTTTCCTGTTGTGGATGGCAGCAAGGACAAAGTACTTGGCATTTTGCTGGCCAAAGACCTGCTGCGCTATTACGCCAGCGATGAGGAATTTGACGTACGCGATATGCTGCGCCCCGCTGTGTATATCCCCGAAGCCAAACGCCTGAATGTGCTGCTCAAAGACTTTCGCAATAACCGCAACCATATGGCGATTGTGGTCGATGAATACGGCGGCGTGGCTGGCTTAGTCACGATTGAAGATGTGATGGAGCAAATTGTTGGTGATATCGAAGACGAATTCGATTACGACGAAGCCGAAGACAATATCATCCCGGACAGGCGCGGCAACTGGCGTGTTAAAGGCCTCACCGAGATCAGTGATCTGAACGAAGAAATTGGCTCAGCGTTCTCTGATCAGGAATTTGATACGGTAGCGGGCTTAATCACCCAGCACTTTGGCCACCTGCCAAAACGCGGCGAAATTGTAGCTTTCGATGGCTACCGCTTCCAGATCCTGCGCGCAGACAGCCGCCGAATTTATTCTGTGCTAATAGAAAAACTGGCAGATACGCCTGCTGAAGAATAAAACGTAGAACGGGTGAAACCCGCGAGCCATGCTGAAAAATACGCGGCTTGCACCCGCCCTACGGCTCTATGCCTTACTCCTGGAAACCATAAATAACTACACAAGTCTTTGTACTTGTTCCCCCCTTTGAAAAAGGGGGGCTAGGGGGGATTTAGAATTTGCATATTTTGATCAAAAGGCACCAAACAAAGCTACACCAAAGCAAATCCCCCTCAATCCCCCTTTGATAAAGGGGGAAGCTATAGCACTGAAATGCCACCTAATGTGTGTAGATACTGATGCCTTGAAGCACCCCACCCCAAACAGTCACAGGCCGTGTTGCAGATGCAAAAACTTAAACCCTTACTGCCCCTCCTCCTGCTGGCCTTGTTTGGTGCGATCAGTGTTTTTTCTTTTGCCCCGCTGTATTTATTCCCAATTATGTGGCTTTCACTGGCCGCGCTGACCATTGCCATACAGAAATCCACAACACCCAAAGCCGCTGCATGGCTTGGTTTTAGTTTTGGGCTGGGATTTTTCCTCGCCAATATCCACTGGATTTTCATCAGTCTGAATACCTTTGGCGGCATGCCTGCGCCCATGGCTGCAGGGGGGATTCTGGTGCTGGCCGCCTATATGGCGCTATTTCCAGCATTAGCTGGCTGGCTGACGCTAAAGCTGCCCTGCCCTGAACGGCTGCGTGTGCTGCTGCTGCCTACCGTATTTATTCTGACTGAATGGCTGCGCGGCTGGCTGTTTACAGGCTTCCCCTGGGCCAGCGTCGGCTATTCGCAAAGCCCGATGACGCCACTTGCAGGCTACGCGCCCATTGGCGGCGTCTATCTGATGGGCTGGCTGCTGTGCCTCTGCGTTGCGGTGATTGTCAGCAAGCCGAAGTGGCTGAAGGGCTGGGGCATTGTGGCCAGCATCTGGATTGCAGGCTGGGGATTAAATCAGCTGGAATGGACAAAAAAAATCGGTGCGCCGGTGAGGGTGAGTCTAGTACAAGGCAATATTTCGCAAGATATCAAATGGGATAATGCTTTTTATTTAGATAGCCTGAAAAGCTATCTGGAATTAACCCAAAAAGCTCGCGGCCAGCTGGTCGTCTTGCCCGAAACGGCCATACCTTCGTTTATCAGCGATGTGCCAGATTGGTATCCACAACTATTACGCGATGCCGTTGCGCCACGCAAAGCTGATTTAATTCTGGGCATTCCGATTTTAGGCAAACATGAGGCGGAGTATTACAACGCCGTCACGGTGATGTCGGACCCGGCATTACCACTGTATAAAAAGCAGCATCTGGTGCCTTTTGGTGAGTTTATTCCGTTGCCGTGGCTCTTTAACTGGATTTATCAGTTTATGGATATGCCGCTCTCTGGCTTTAGCCGTGGCGCAGTAAAACAAGCTCCGTTCTCGCTGGCATCCGGCCAGATTGCTGCAAATATCTGCTACGAAGACGTGTTTGGGCGGGAAATTATCAACGCACTGCCCGAAGCCACCATGCTGGTTAATCTTTCCAACCTTGCATGGTTTGATGGCTCTTGGGCGGCTGCTCAGCACGCACAAATGAGCCAGACCCGCGCCTTAGAAACCGGCCGCTATATGCTGCGAGCGACCAATACAGGGCTGACGGCGATTATCGATGAGAAGGGGCGTTATAAAGGAGTATTGCCCGAAAGAACAGCAGGCATTTTAGAAGGCACCGCGCAAAACCGCAGCGGTACGCCGCCCTATGCTTGGGGAGGCGATTACCCGCTGCTGATTGCTCTTGGTGCTTTATTGCTGGGATTGGGCTTACTCAGGCGGCGCGAGGCACAAGCCTGCTTTGCGCAGGCATGATTGCCCACGCAATCCATAGCTTAAACCCTAGGCGGTGCGATCAACAGCTGAGTTCCCGCCAGCCTGTCATGCAAAAACCGGCGTTCTTTATCCAGCAGTGCCCATAAATAAGGCAGAAAAAACAAAGCCGTTAACAGCCACGCCACGATGCGTAAATCCGCATGATGGCGGGCAAAAATCCAGAAGGGTGCGCAAGGCAGAGTACAAATCACCACCACAGCAAAACGGATACCCACCTCACGCCAGCCAAGCGGGCTGCCATCGCTCTTTACAAGGCAGATTCTCCATGTGCGCATCGCTAAAGTCTGCCCGCCGCGCCAGCACCACGCGCAATAAGCAAAAGCCACCGACATCACCCAAGTAAAATGCAGAGCACTTGCCAAAAGATGCTCAGGCAGAGCCGTAACAGGTAAGCCTGTTAACAATTGAAATACCCCTTGGGATATTCCGCCTGCCAGTAAAACCACCGCAATAAGCAGCAAAAGCTCGTATAAAAAGGCAAACATACGCCGCCACCAGCCTGCCGGCCCCGTTGTAATCTTCACAAATCATCCTTTTACTGCATCATTTTTATAAAGTGCATCATTTTTTACTGCCGATGCACCTAGCACTTTATTGAAACTAAGCAAACGATCATAAAATATGCAAAATATTTAGCTTACATGAAACGTTTGGTTCACTTTTCATACTATAAATAAACTGAAGAAACCCGTTTACAGCACTTAAGCAGCACGCTCGCAATCTTATCAAGAACCGCGAAGTACCTTTACCCCCCAAAAGGGCAAGCAAAGCAATCGTGTTGCACACTTTCTTTTCAGATAGAAAAGAAAATCAAGGCTGAGATACTAACAAAGTCAATATGCAAATCACTAGAAGAACTTGCCATTTATACCGCAGTGCGGTAAGTTTCTAGTGCAATATCCAGCCAATAATGCAGGCGGCACTCTACATAGTCAGCCTGCGCCGAAAGGTCACCGCCAGCGGACACACACTGGTCGTCAAAATGGGTCACAAACCTGTTTATAGCGGCGGAAGACCCGGTAAATCATTTGCAAATGGATGGCCACATACTGGCTCCATCCGTTTATCTATCGTTCTGACCTAGGGAATACCCATGGAAATTTCGGGCGCAGAGATCATCACGCGCTGCTTGCAGGAAGAAGGGGTTGAATTTATTTTCGGCTACCCTGGCGGCGCAGTTCTATCTATTTACGATGCAATCTTTAAACAAGATTATTTTAAGCATGTGCTGGTTCGCCACGAACAAGCGGCCGTGCATGCTGCCGATGCTTACTCCCGCTCCAGCAAAAAAGTGGGCGTTGCGCTGGTAACATCCGGCCCGGGAGCCACCAATGCCATTACCGGCATTGCCACTGCCTATATGGATTCAATCCCTATGGTGGTGTTCTCCGGCCAGGTTGCTACCGATGCGATTGGTTTGGATGCTTTCCAGGAAGTCGATATGGTGGGCTGTTCGCGACCTATCGTGAAGCACAACTTCCTCGTGAAAGATATTCGTGAGCTTGCTCCAACCATCAAAAAAGCGTTTCACCTTGCGACAACCGGCAGACCTGGCCCGGTTGTGATCGATGTGCCTAAAGATATTGCGGCTCAAACCACCGAGTTTATTTATCCCGCATCGGTTTCGATTCGCAGCTACACCCCGCCAACTAAAGGCCATCCAGGGCAAATTAAGAAGGCGGCTCAGCTATTAGGTGAAGCCAAGCGTCCATTTATTTATGTGGGCGGCGGCGCAATTTTAAGCAATGCCAGCGCAGAAGTGACCGAGCTGGTGAAGATGCTCAACCTGCCTTGCACCAATACCCTGATGGGCCTTGGCGCACTGGACGGCACCGATCCTCATTTCCTTGGCATGCTGGGCATGCACGGCACTTACGAAGCCAATATGGCGATGCAGTATAGTGACGTGATTATTGCGATCGGCGCACGCTTTGACGACCGTGTTATTTCATCGCCAGAGCACTTCCTTTCGCAAACTAAAAAGATTGTGCATATCGACATCGATCCATCGTCTATTGCCAAGCGCGTTAGAGTCGATGTCCCGATTGTAGGCGATGTAAAACATGTATTGATCGACCTGATCGGCATTCTGAAAGAAACCGGCATCAAGCCACAGGCCGAGGCTTTGGCAGACTGGTGGAAGCAGATTGAAGCGTGGCGTAAACCGCAAAGCCTTTGGTACGAGCCTTCTGATCTGGTGATCAAGCCGCAATTTGTGGTGCAAAAGCTGTGGGAAGTGACTGGTGGCGAGGCCATCATTACTTCTGACGTAGGCCAGCACCAGATGTTTGCCGCGCAATACTATCCGTTTAAACGTCCGCGTCAGTGGATTAACTCAGGTGGTCTTGGCACAATGGGCTTTGGCCTGCCTGCGGCAATGGGCGCTCAACTGGCGAACCCGGATGCGATCGTCGCTTGTATTACTGGCGAAGGCTCAATCCAGATGAATATCCAGGAGCTTTCAACCTGCAAGCAATACCATATTCCAACCAAGATTATTAATCTGAACAACCGCTATCTGGGCATGGTTCGCCAGTGGCAGCAGTTCTTTTACGGCAATCGCTATTCCGAATCTTACATGGATGCGCTGCCTGATTTTGTAAAACTGGCCGAAGCCTATGGCCATGTGGGTATGAAAATCGAAAAACCGTCGGATGTAGAGCCGGCACTGCGCGAAGCCTTTAGCGATAAGCTGAAAGACCGCCTTGTGTTTATGGATTTTATTACCGACAGAGAAGTAAATGTCTTCCCGATGATTCAAAACGGGAAAGGCCTAAGCCAGATGGATTTACCACCACATATGCGTGATATGCAATTGGTGCCATTTGAAAATAACCGTGATTACGGCAATCTGTGCTGAGAGGAGATAAAAATGCGACATATTCTTTCAGTACTGATCGAAAATGAAGCAGGTGCACTATCACGTGTAACCGGCTTGTTTTCAGCGCGTGGCTACAACATCGACTCGTTAACAGTGCAAACCACTGAAGACACCACGATGAGCCGGATGACCATCGTCACCCATGGCTCTGAAGACGTCATCGAACAAATCACCAAACAGCTCAACAAGCTGGTAGAAGTAGTGAAAGTGATCGACCTGAACGAGGCCGATCACATCGAGCGTGAACTGATGTTGATTAAAGTACGGGCGACCGGCAAGGAAAGAGACGAGATGAAGCGGATGGCGGATATTTTCCGTGGCCGCATTATCGACGTCACAGAAAAAGCCTATACCGTAGAGCTAACCGGAACAGGCGAAAAGCTGGATGCCTTTATCAAGGCACTTGATCCGGCTGCCATTCTGGAAACCGTACGCACCGGCGCCTCTGGCATCGGCCGTGGCGAGCGTATTTTAAAAGTTTAATTGAGTGTGGCCCTTGCCATGCTCAGATCAAAATCAAACACCAAGACAGGAATTCAGCCATGAAAGTTTCTTACGATAAAGACTGTGATCTTTCCATCATCAAATCCAAAAAAGTAGCCATCATTGGCTACGGCTCGCAAGGCCATGCCCATGCTTGCAACTTAAAAGAATCCGGCGTTGACGTGGTAGTTGGCCTGCGTAAAGGCTCTGCAACTGTTGCTAAAGCTGAAGCTCACGGCTTAAAAGTAACTGACGTAGCCACTGCGGTTGCCTCAGCCGATGTAGTCATGATTCTGACTCCGGATGAATTCCAGTCAAAACTCTACAAAGACGAAATCGAGCCAAACATCAAGCAAGGTGCAACGCTGGCTTTTGCGCACGGTTTTGCGATTCATTACAACCAGGTTGTGCCACGCAAAGACCTCGACGTGATCATGATCGCGCCAAAAGCACCAGGCCACACAGTACGTTCCGAATTCGTTCGTGGCGGCGGCGTGCCTGATTTGGTTGCAATTTACCAAGATGCATCGGGCAAAGCCCGCGACATCGCCATGTCTTACGCTTCCGGCGTAGGTGGTGGTCGCACTGGTATTATCGAAACCACATTCAAAGACGAAACCGAAACCGACTTATTCGGTGAGCAAGCCGTATTATGTGGCGGCGCGGTTGAGCTGGTTAAAATGGGCTTTGAAACCTTGGTTGAAGCCGGTTACGAGCCAGAAATGGCTTACTTCGAGTGTCTGCACGAGCTGAAACTGATTGTTGATCTGATGTTCGAAGGCGGTATCGCCAATATGAACTACTCGATCTCCAACAACGCAGAATACGGCGAATACGTGACTGGCCCTAAGGTCATCAACGAAGAATCCCGCAAAGCCATGCGCCAAGCGCTGAAAGACATTCAAAACGGCGAATACGCAAAGAAATTCATCGTTGAAGGTGCAACTAACTACCCATCGATGACCGCTTACCGCCGCAACAATGCAGCGCATGGCATCGAAGTAGTCGGCACAAAACTGCGCGCCATGATGCCTTGGATTCAAGCGAATAAAATCGTAGATCAAACTAAGAACTAATTGGCCTTGATTTAAGACGTAAAAGCCAGCTTTCGAGCTGGCTTTTTTTGGGAGCAAAAATGCCCACACTTGAAACCGATCGCCTTATCCTTAGCCCCTTTAGCTTTGACGACGCACCAGCCGTGCAAAGGCTTGCGGGTGACTTTGCTATTGCAGACACCACCGCCACCATTTCTCACCCCTACCCCGATGGCGCAGCAGAAAGCTGGATCGCCAGCAACGCCAGCTTATGGCAGGTAAAACAAACGCTGGCCCTCGCCATCCGCAGCAAAAAAGATGAAACCTTACTAGGTGCCATCAGCCTGTTTGATATTTTGCCCGAGCACCGTGCCGAGCTCGGCTACTGGATAGGCCAACCCTTCTGGGGCATGGGCTACGCCAGCGAGGCGGGCCATGCAATCCTGGCGTTTGGCTTTACCGAGCTAAAACTAAAACGCATCCACGCAGAGCATCTGGCCAGAAACCCGGCATCCGGGCGGGTAATGGAAAAAATCGGTCTTAAGCAAGAGGGGGTTTTACGCCAGCAAGCGATTAAATGGGGCAAGCTAGAGGATGTTGTTTATAGAGGAATATTGAGGGAGGAATGGTTGGGCAACTAACACCACTCCCCCTAATTGCAGGAGCAGGAGCACCTAGGATGAGTAGAGCGAAGCGATACCCATCCCACGGCCCACCCCAAAGCAGTACATCAATCGCCCATCTTCTCGCCCAATTGTACGGCGCGGTCTGCCGCCCAATCGGCATTGAGCTGGCAAGTGCCTTCAGGGAACAGCATTACCACGGTGGAGCCAAGCAGGAAACGGCCCATTTCTTCGCCTTTTTTCAGCTCGATATTCTGACCTGCATAATCCCATTTTCTGACTGCCTTGCTTCTTGGCGGATTAACAATGCCGTGCCAGACCGTCGCCATGCTGCCGACAATAGTTGCACCAACCAACACCAGGGCAAAGGGGCCGAAGTCGGATTCAAACATGCAGACCACGCGCTCATTGCGGGCGAATAAGCCATCCACGCCACGGGCGGTCACGGGGTTTACCGAGAACAGCTCGCCGGGCACATAAATCATTTGCGTCAGGCGCCCATCGCAAGGCATGTGGATGCGGTGGTAATCACGCGGGCTAAGGTAGATATTGGCAAAGCTGCCATTAATAAAAGGCCTGGCCAAGTTGCTATCGCCGCCCAGCAGTGCCGTTGCGCTGAATTCCTTGCCCTTGGCCTGGAAAATTTGCTCTGCTTTAACCGGCCCAAGCTGGCTGATCCTGCCATCCACAGGGCAGACAAAACGCGCTGCATGAATGGGCCGTGCTCCGGGCTTTAATGCCCGGGTAAAGAATTCATTGAATGTGGCAAATGCGGCAGGATCGGCCTCTGCGGCCTCGGCCATATTGACTTTATATTTGCCAATAAACCAGCGAATCACCGCCTGAGTCAGCCCTCCCGCTTTAAGACCTGCAAACACCCCTGAGAGCTGCGTCAGCAAACGCTTAGGTAAAAGGTGTTGCATAAGAACGAACAGACGTTCTGACACGTAGAGCCCCTGTAATCATCAAACCCGGAATTATAACTCAGACCCTGTTGCACGCGGCCGGCATGCTGCATTCAAGTCTCAATTTAAAAGCCTGTTTTTCTATATTTTGATGATTTTTTTGCAGCCACAGCCTTTAGATTTATGCGGTTTTTAAATTGAAACAGATATTGTGATGTCGTCCCGGCATGTTGCTGCGGCCCAAGTTAACAATAACTTATCAATACCTTAGATGGAGGCTCCCATGTTCGAAATGGGGAAGTCGTATAGCCGTGAAGATATTCACGCAGAGTGCGGTGGCAATAAACACTCCTATTTACCACGCAAGCATGGCCGTGTTGTTGCCGCTTGTTTAAGCCCTGATCTTAATCCCGGCGCTCCTAATATTATTCTTTGCAACCCCAAGCTCCCTGAAAAAGCAGCCGCAGATCAATTGGCCATTCAAGGCGGGGTTATCCCGGTTTTTCTGAAACAAACCAGTAATAGCTGGGTTTATCAGGGGCTTTTCCGGGTTGTATCCTGCTCCAGCCATCCGGATGATTGCGCGCCCTATGCTGCGCAAAGCGCCTGGACAAAAGGCCAGATTAAACGGGTATTAAAGCTGGAACAACAAATTAAATTCTGAAAAGAACGCGCTCTTTGGCAGAGGCATAACTTAAATGCCTTTGCCTCTTCTGCATCCCCCAATCATTCCCGCTTGCAAATGTGAATCTTCAAGCAAGCTATCGACCAGGCAAGTCGTCAGCTACAATTGCTACTCACTGTCTTCAGGACTTTTGTGTATGCAAGCTAAACGCCCGATCAATTTCCGCCGTCAGGGCATTTATTTGTTGCCCAATCTGTTCACCCTGGCCGCGCTGTTCGCTGGCTTTTACGCCATTGTGCAGGCCATGAATAAGAATTTTGATCAGGCAGCAGTCGCTATTTTTATTGCCATGGTGCTTGATGGCCTGGATGGGCGGGTTGCACGTTTAACTCATACGCAATCTGAATTTGGCGCACAGTTTGATTCGCTTTCCGATATGGTGAGCTTCGGTGTGGCCCCTGCGCTGGTGGCCTATGAATGGATGTTGCGAGATTTTGGCAAGCTGGGCTGGATCACCGCATTTATCTATTGCGCGGGAGCCGCAATGAGGCTGGCGCGCTTTAATGCCAATATTGAGGTGGTGGATAAGCGCTGGTTTCAAGGCCTACCATCCCCTGCAGCAGCGGCCATGGTGGCGGGTCTGGTATGGATCAGCCATGAATACGCAGAAGAACTCACCCCCATCAGCGGCGCCCTGCCCTATCTGGCTTTAATCTTTACCCTGTTTGCAGGGCTGACTATGGTTTCTAATGTGCGCTTCTGGAGCTTTAAAGAGCTGCATATGCGTAAAACCGTGCCTTTCTTTGCGTTACTCATTACCACGCTGATTTTGTTGGTGATCGTCGCCAAACCCCCACTCATGCTGTTTTGTGTGTTTATTGGCTACGGCATCTCCGGCTATGTGTATTGGCTTTATCGCTGGATAAAACCGCAAAAAGCAGACTCAGCACTCCCTGACGCCTAATCTCTACTCGGGGGCACTCCGCCCCCAATTCTCCCCATCCCCACCCGCCTCAAAAATAGACAAAATGTCTAATTTATATATTTTTGTCCACAAAAATACTCTTTCATTAAAAAAACCAAGCAAATAGTTTGACACATTGTCACGCCAAAGCTAATCTTTAGTACATAAACCTTGAGGAGATAGCCGTGGAATTAGACATTGAACGTCTAATCGCTGATTTTGGTGGACCTAGCGTATTAAGTGAGGCGCTCAATAATCTGTTTCCGGATGATGTCATTTCACGTGCGGCCATTTACAAATGGCGTGAACGCGGCAGTATTCCGCTCAGTGCCACTAATAAGCTGGCACAACTAGCGGCTCATCAAGGTAAAAGCTTCAATATTCAGTATTACTTTTCAGCCACAGCACCCAAACCTGAGAGAAATGGCATGAGCGATCGTTTGTATATTTTCGACACCACCTTGCGTGACGGTGAGCAATCACCCGGCGCTTCGATGACTAAAGAAGAGAAAATCCGCATCGCCCGCCAGCTAGAAAAACTGGGTGTAGATATTATTGAAGCAGGCTTTGCCGCGGCCAGCCCTGGCGATGCTGATGCCATCAAGGCCATTGCCAGCATTATTGAGCACTCCACCGTCTGTTCTTTGGCACGCGCAAATGAAAAAGATGTGCGTGCCGCAGGTGAAGCCATCAAACCAGCCAAACGTGGCCGTATTCATACCTTTATTGCCACCAGCCCCATTCATATGGAGCACAAGCTGCGCATGACGCCTGATCAGGTGGTGGATGCAGCAGTCAAAGCCGTCAAAATTGCGCTGGAATACACTGATGATGTGGAATTCTCAGCCGAAGACGCCGTGCGCTCGGACATGGATTTCCTGATCCGTATTTTTGATGCGGTGATTCAGGCCGGGGCCAAAACCATTAACGTGCCAGATACCGTGGGCTACAGCATTCCATCCGTATGGGCGGAAAGGATGCGGGAGCTAATTGCCCGTGTACCCAATTCCAATAAAGTGATCTGGTCCACGCACTGCCATAACGATTTGGGCATGGCGGTGGCGAATTCTTTGGCAGCGGTGCAAGCCGGTGCGCGCCAGGTGGAATGCACCATCAACGGCCTTGGCGAGCGTGCGGGGAATGCCAGCTTGGAAGAAGTCGTAATGGCAGTGCGCACCCGCAAGGATTTATTCAATCTGCAAACCCAGATTGATCCTATTCAGATAGTGCCAACCTCCAAGCTGGTTTCCACCATTACCGGCTACCCGGTGCAGCCGAATAAAGCGATTGTGGGCGCGAATGCCTTTGCTCATGAATCAGGCATCCACCAGGATGGCATGCTAAAAAACCGCGAAACCTATGAAATCATGAGCGCGGAATCGGTAGGCTGGAGCACTAACCGCCTGACTTTGGGCAAGCTGTCTGGCCGTAATGCCTTCAAAACCAAATTACACGAATTAGGCATCGATTTGGCCAGCGAAGAAGCACTCAACGCCGCCTTTGCCCGCTTTAAAGAATTAGCCGACCGTAAACGCGAGATTTTTGACGAAGACTTGCACGCACTGGTTTCGGACGAAATGGTGGCCATTGAACAGGAACATTTTAAATTCACTTCTCTGAAAGTGATTTCTGAAACCGGTGAAATGCCATTAGCCCATATTGCTATGAGCGAAGATGGCCATGAGAAACACGGCGAATCCAGCGGCTCCGGCCCAGTTGATGCCGTATTTAAAGCCATTGAAAGCATGGCTAATAGTGGTGCAGAGTTGCAGCTTTACTCGGTAAATGCGATTACCCAAGGCACAGATAGCCAGGGCGAAGTAACGGTGCGCTTAGAAAAATCCGGCCGTATCGTCAATGGCCAGGGCGCAGACACCGACATTATTGCTGCCAGTGCCAAAGCGTATATCTCGGCGCTGAACAAATTGCATAACAAGGAAACGCGCATTAACGCGCAGGGCCCAGTTTAAAAATAAGAACTCAAGACCGGGATACGGCGGGCCAATCAGCCCTGCCGTCGGGGACGCTTCACTCAAGCCATCCTCAATCTGCTACAACAGGGCCATAAGTCTTGTGACGGGCAGACACTCAAACCAAATGGCCAAAAACCAGAGCTAAAGATAAGCCTCTGGTTTTTGGCCTTTTTGTATTTATGCCGTGGCGTTTCCTAAAGACGGCCGCGTCAACCAAGCAAATGCGGCAAAGCCTGCAAAGCAAAGCGTCGCCAACGCGACTTCTACCCCAGCCAGAATTTGCGACAAGCCTTGATCCCCCCAAGCACGCATCACGCCTTCTACAAACCAGATCAGGATATACATCGATCCCCATTGGTAGGTGTAACGACGGCCCTTTAATACTCCCATCAACATCGGCAACAAAAGTACCGCCTTCAATGCCAGCCAGGAGCCGCCCTCTTTCATCGGGGCAAGCCACAACTCCCAAGAGATACACAACACAATCAGCGCAACAAGGCTGGCCACAGACAACCAATGCGAAAAAGTAATCAATCGTTGATCTTTCATTCTGCGGCCACCAGTTTTAGTGCAATTTGTGCAAGCCGCTTACCCTGAGCAAGGCAGAGCTGTTTCTCTGCTGCAGACAAGGGCTGATCAGATTCGCTGCCCGCCACATGGCTGGGACCATAGGGCGTGCCACCGCTGGTGGTGGTACTCAGAGTGGTTTCAGAATAAGGCGTGCCCACAATCAACATACCGTGGTGAAGCAGTGGCAGCATCATGGTGAGCAAGGTTGCTTCATTGCCGCCGTGCATTGAGCCAGAGCTGGTAAACACGCAAGCAGGCTTGCCAATTAACGATCCCTTCAGCCAATCACCTACCGTACAATCCCAAAAATACTTCATTGGCGCGGCCATATTACCAAAACGGGTAGGGCTGCCCAGCGCTAAGGCGATACACTCTTGTAAATCGGCCAGCTCCACATAGGGTGCGCCAGCATCCGGCACACTGGCTTCTACTGCCTCGCAAACCGTGGAAATACGGGGCACGGTACGGATTCGGGCAGTTGCACCCTCTGATTCAATCCCCCGTGCAATCAGCTGCGCCATCTGACGGGTAGCACCATGTGTGCTGTAATAAAGGACAAGGATCTCTGGCATTGCAATTCCAAAATAGTGGGGCTGCGGTATTATAAAGCTCATCCTTCATTTAATCGCACAACCGTGACTCTAAGCCCTCTATTTAACCTTGGTGTTTTGCAACGGCTCTTCGGTTTTTCCCGCTTCGTGGGCCGCAGACTGGTTGCCGATCGCTGCCTGCAAACCGCAGGCAGCCTGACTTACACCACGCTGCTAGCACTGATCCCCCTGCTGACGATTGCGCTCTCGCTTTTTTCTGCTTTCCCCATGTTTGGCGACTACAGCAGTAAATTTAAAATTTTCCTGCTGACCAATTTAGTACCGGATGCATCGGGCAAAGTCATCAGCGTGTATATGCGGCAGTTTTCAGACAATGCCGAGCGACTAACAGCCATGGGGATGATTGGTCTCTTGGTAACAGCGCTGCTACTGATTTTTACCATTGAGAAAACATTTAACGAAGTATGGGGCGTGAAGCGCCCCAGAAAGCTATTACAAAGAACCATTATTTACTGGGCAGCGCTCACCCTTGGCCCGCTGATTATCGGCATCAGCATCTCGCTGACCTCATGGCTCTACGCCCAAACCGGCTTGCATAGCGATGCCAGCCTGCTGAACCTGATGCTGCTTAAGCTAGGCCCGATGCTCTTAATGCTGGGCTCGCTCACCCTACTTTACCTGGCCGTACCTAATTGCTATGTACCGCGCAGCCACGCCTTTATCTCTGCCCTTGTGGTGGCGGCAGCTTTGGAGCTGATGAAACGTGGATTTGGGTTGTATATCCAGCAATTTGGCACGTTTAAGCTGATTTACGGCGCATTCGCCAGCTTCCCCATCTTTTTGATGTGGCTCTATGTAAGCTGGGTGATTATTTTAGGCGGTGCAGTGCTCTCTGCCTGCCTTTCCTACTGGCATGCCTCTGCATGGCGCTGGGAAGGCAATCAGGGCACCCGATTAGAACAATCCATACGCCTCCTGCTGGTTTTAGCAGAAGCACATAGCCGGGGTGAGATACTGCATATCGATAAACTGCGGCGTAAAACACAGCTGGGGCTGGATACTAGCTATTCCTTACTCGAAGAAATGGCCTTAAAGAACTGGGTGGAATCAACGCGGGACGGGGAATGGATTTTAGCAGTAGACCTGCAACGCATCACCTTGCGCGATGTGTTTGAAACCATGGTCACGCCTCTCTCTGCCAGGCTGGAAGCGGGCCTAAGCACAATCCATGAAGAGCTAAAGGGCGTATTAGAAATGTCGCTGGCAGAATATGCAGCAAAAAAAGCAGAAACAATATTGTCTTGATTCAACATCACTGAGGGCAGGTTAATCCTGCCCTCAGTTATTTATACAGAACTACAGCCCGCATCCAGAGCCGCAATCACCGTTTCGCGGTTTAGCTCGCCAATATAAGATTCACCAAGGCAGCGCATCAGTACAAACTTAATTTTGCCCGCATCAACCTTCTTATCCTGCGCCATTAAATCTAAATAGCGTTCATTACCCAGCTGTGGTGCTTGCACCGGCAAACCTGCTTTTTTCAGCAGGGATTCAATACGGGCAATATCATCATCGCTGATCTGATCCAGCTCACGCGATGCGAAAGCGGCCAGCATCATGCCTACCGCAACCGCCTCACCATGCAGCCAAACGCCGTAGCCCAGCCCTGATTCAATGGCATGGCCAAAGGTATGTCCCAGATTTAACAAGGCACGCTGGCCCTGCTCTTTTTCATCCCCAGCCACAATGCGAGCTTTATTCTGGCAGCAGCGTTCAACCGCATAGGCAAGCGCTTCGGTTTCACGCGCCATCAGCCGCTCAATATTAGCCTCTAGCCATTCAAAGAAAGCCAAATCATCAATCAAGCCATATTTGATCACTTCGGCCAAGCCTGCGGATAACTCACGCAGCGGCAGGGTATCCAGCGTCGCCAGATCAGCCAGAACCAGCTTAGGCTGATAGAACGCTCCAATCATATTTTTACCAAGCGGATGATTAATCCCCGTTTTGCCCCCGACCGATGAATCCACCTGCGCCAAAAGGGTTGTAGGAATCTGAATAAACGGCACACCGCGCTGATACACCGCAGCTGCAAAGCCGGTCATATCGCCAATGACTCCCCCGCCCAAGGCAATCAGCGTGGTTTTACGCTCGCAGCGCTCGGTAAGTAGCTCGTCAAAGATTAGATTAAGCGTTTCAGATGTTTTATAAACTTCACCATCAGGCAAGATAATGCTGTGACATTGAATATCTGCGGCTTCTAAAGCATCTTGCAGAGATTTTAAATAGAGTGGTGCCACCGTTGCATTGCTCACAATCACCACACGGGGCTGAAGCAATAAGGGTTTAATGAGCTCAACCTGAGTCAATAAATCACGGGCGATATGAATATCGTAAGGGGCGTGGGCAAGGTCTAGTTTAACGGTCTGCATGGCGCTCCAGCTTTATAGGTTGGGCAAGTGATTTACCCGCACATTATTAAAAACTGCGCAGGCATCTTTGTTATTCGCCAGTTAACGATCGGCGTACAGCTCCAGCTCTTTCATCAAAAGCTGCAATAAAGAATGAACAGTCTGCCGGCTGGTATCAATCACCAGATCAGCGACTTCACAATAAAGGGGGTCTCGAATTTCGTAGAATTCTTGCAAACGTTGTTTAGGATTTTCAGTTTGCAATAACGGGCGGTTTTTATCGTGGCAGGTACGCAAATACAGCTCGTCCACGCTGGCTCGCAAATAAATCACAAAGCCTTCACGCCTCAGTATCGCGCGGTTGGCCGGGTTTAACACGGCTCCTCCGCCCGTTGCTAGGACGATGTTTTTTTGCGCGGAAAGCTCTTTGATCATGGCCACCTCACGACGGCGAAATCCTGCCTCACCTTCTACTTCAAAGATGATAGGAATCTTCGCGCCGGTACGTGATTCGATCTCGTGATCCGTATCATAGAAAACCTTACCGCTGACTTTAGCAAGCGCTCGTCCAACGGTGGTTTTGCCGGCACCCATCATGCCGACCAGAAAAAAATTGCCTGGCAGTTTCATGCCAAGCATTGTATCGGAAAGCAGAGCGGGGCGCGATTTGCGCCCCGCTTATCTGACTAAAAAATTTACAAAATCAGCGTAATGACAGGTCTGACTGAATCACTTTTGGTGAAATGAAAATCAACAACTCACGGCGAATGTCTTTTTCCAAGGTATTTTTAAATAAATGCCCCAGATAGGGAATATCGCCAAGCAAAGGCACTTTGGTCACATCCGAGCCTGCTTCTTGGGTGTAGATACCACCAATCACCACCGTGCCACCATTTTCAACCAGAACAGTGGTATTGATCTGCTTGGTATTAATAGATGGAATACCCAAAGTTACTGTGCCTCGGCTGTCTTTAGTGACGTTCAGCTTCATGATGACATTGCCATCAGGCGTAATTTGCGGTGTCACCTTTAATGACAGCGTCGCTTTCTTGAAAGAAATGGTTGTTGCGCCATTTTGCGAGCTTTCCTGATAAGGAATCTCTTCCCCGCTTTCAATAGAAGCTTCCACCTGGTCAGCCGTTACAAGACGCGGGCTGGAGATAATCTTACCTTTATTATCCGCAGCCAGAGCACTGATTTCCAGACCCAGCAACCAATTTGCATTTGCAGCAATCAGGGCAAAGGTACCTGGAGCACCAACACCAGAACCAATGGCAGGCAAGTTCACATTATTGCCCATCGTCAGAATATTATTGACAGGTGTAGTGGCTGTACCGGTAGTAGTACTTGGAATAACACCAATCCCTTTTCCTGCATTGTCTAAATTATTCCCCAGGCCTAAATCAGTATTACCCAGATGGCCTTTAGAACCCCAGCCCAGCTTCACCCCTAACTCACGACTAAAACCATCATTCGCTTCTACAATGCGGGCTTCAATTTGTACTTGACGCACAGCCACATCGATTTTGCCGATAACTGAACGTACTTGCTCTAATTTGCTAGAAATATCCTGTACAAACAGCGTATTAGTACGGGCATCAATCACAATACTGCCACGCTTAGACAGCATCTGCTGCTTATCATCGGTCAGCATTTTCTTTAAGTCTTCAGCCTTTTGATAACGCAGCTGAAATGCTTCAGTGCGAGTAGGCTCTAACTCATCAATTTGCTTTCTGGCTTCCAGTTCTTGCTTTTCCTTACTGGCCAGCTCTTCACGCGGAGCCACCCAAAGCACGCTGCCATTCTTGCGCTGGTCGAGACCCTTGGCTTGCAAAATCATATCCAGCGCCTGATCCCATGGCACATCTTTAAGACGCAGCGTTAAATTGCCTGTCACCGTATCACTGGTAATGATATTCAGGCCGGTGAATTCGGCAATCACCTGTAATACAGTGCGAATTTCAACATTCTGGAAGTTAAGCGACAGCTTTTCACCCTTAAATGCAGGCTTAATACCGGCTTGCTTATTGCGCTCGTCGTTCACTTCACGAACTTCAATAATAAAACGGTTTTCAGTCTGATAAGCCGAGTATTCCCAGTTGCCTTTAGGCTCAATCACCATTTTGGTGGTTTCGCCCTGAGTATAGGAATCAACCTTTTGAATAGGCGTACCAAAGTCGGTGACATCCATACGGCGCTCAAGCTTTTTAGGCAAGGCTGCTTTATTGAAATCCACCAGAAGCATTTTGCCCTGCTGGCGGATATCAATACCCACATTCGGGCTGGAAAGATCGATCACAACCTTGCCTTCGCCATCTTTACCACGGCGAAAGTCGATATTCTCAATACTATCCCGCTTGTTTTTACTCGCAACTTCCGGAGCTTTGCTCTCAGCAAAGTGAGTGGTACGCGCTTGGGCGGTTACCGCACTGCTTGTGCCATCCACGGTGATATAAAAATCATTGCCCTCCGCTCTTGTCTGATAAGCCGCCTGCTTTTGCATATTCAGCACAACACGAGTGCGGCCGGAGCCTTCGGCAAGGCTGATTAACCTGAGCGCCGCACCATTAACCTGTACCGAGCTTTTACCGGCCTGATTGCTGGTATCTGCAAAATCAAAAGCCACGCGGGGTGGTGTATTCACAGAAAAACTGGTGGGCACAGGTGCAGGCCCGGCAAAACTTAAACGAATAATTTGTTTATCCGCCGAAACATTGCTGATATCGATCGCAGTAATGCTACTTGCAGCTAGGGCAGCAACACTCGCCAAGCTTAAGATAGCTGACGTGATGACATTGAGTATTTTCATTTTTTTTGCTCCGCTTCATCAAGGGATAAACTGGTAGTGCGCTCCACCCAATCACCCCCGCTGTCCTCAACAATTTCTTTTAATTGAATTTCGGTATCCTTCACCGCAGTGACCATGCCGAAATTTTGTCCCATATAACTACCTACTTTTACCCGATATAAATTGCCATCAGGTGCATGGATTAAGCCATTAATAGTTTTACCTTGGGTTAAAGTCCCCACCATGCGTAATTTCTCTAAATCGTAGTTTTCCAAAATTTCTTTGGCACGATTCGTATTCGGAGCTAGGCCACCACCCGTACCTTTTTTAGCCAATTCCATTTTAGCGGCACGAAATGGATCGCTTAAATCAAAGGCTTTATATTCAAACGAAACATAGGGCTTGGCCTCGGGCAAAGCTTCCACTTTGCCACGCAAACCCTCGCTACTTTCTTTCATCCAGCTTTTCAGATCACTATTTTCCTCTCCAAAACATGCAGTTAAGGATGCAGTAGCGATCGTCATCAGCAGAATAGACTTAATTGATCCAAGACGGATTTTCATTTCTGTTTCTTCTTAGCGTCGAGAGCGGCCTGATGCATAGCTTGCAATTCTGCCTCATCAAGCGAGCGGTACGTTTTAGCAATCGCCTGCATGGAAATCACTTCAGGGTCTTTAGTTGATACAAGCTGCAGATTACTTAAAGTAACGATGCGGGAAAGCTGAGCAACATCGCTAACAAAAGCCGCCAAATCGTGGTAATTACCCGAGATGCGAATATCAATCGGTAACTCAGCAAATTCAGAAGTTTTCACTTCAGAGCCCGGTTTAAATAATTCAAAAAACAAACCCCGGCCAACCCCTGCCTGATTGATTTCTGTTAACAGAGATTCCATTTCAGATTTATTTGGCAATTGCCTGAGCAATGCACCAAAAGACTGCTGAATTTCCTGCAACTGCTGGCGATAGGCATCTAAGTTAATCGCCTTGCTTTTCTTATCAATAAAATCTTTCTTTAATTGCTCTTCCTTCGCCCGTCCTGTTTCGAGCTCTTCCATCTGGCTACCCCAAACATAAAAGTAGCCTCCGGAAATGAGCACAACAAAGACCAGAATAATCAAGCCGATTTGTGCTGCCATCGGCCAGTTGCCAACATCTTTAGGATCTAAATTCCGTAGTTCGTCGAGTGTCATTTTAGCCACCCTGCTGTTTACGTTTGCCAGGAGCGGAGGCATTTACCGCTTCTTCTGTTGTACGGGTCACTTTAACGGTAAGCATAAATTCTGATAGTTTTTGATTCCCGACCTGAGCGGCTTTTACTTCAATCAGTACAGGCTGCTCAAAGATGTCTGAATCGTTTAAATTACGCATTAAAGTAGAAACGCGTGCATTAGATTGCGCATAACCAATCAGCGTGACCTGATCATTCACGGCTTTCACTTCTTTCAGATAAATGCCTTCCGGCGTTTGACGGACAAGCTGATCCATTGCCAGAACGGTTTCTGAACGGCCGGATTGCAAGCGTTCTACAATCTTTTTACGATCTAATAAAGACTGCTTTTCGGCTTTTAATTTCTCAATTTCAGAAATTTCACGATCCAGCTTTGTGTTTTCATCCGTCAGGAATTGATTGCGCTGATTTTGTGTTTCGATACGCGCAGAATAAAAAAGATAGCCCGCAACAATAACAGCCACGGCAGCTAGGCACGCCATACCCAGCAGAACAAAATAGCGACTCTGGCGTGCAACACGTTTTTGCTCACGGTGAGGAAGCAGATTAATCCGAATCATGAAGGGTCAAACCTCCGCATTGCCAGTCCGCAGGCAATCAATAGCGAAGGTGCATCAAGCTGCACCTGCTTACCACGTACTTTACCGGTTGCCATTCCCTGGAAAGGGTTGGCCCGCATTGCGCTACTCACATTGGTGCGGCTCGAAACCGCATCGTCCAAACCATAAATCGCACTACAACCACCCGCCAACAAAATATGATCAACTGAGTTGTAGTTACTGGATGTATAGAAGAACTGCAATGAGCGCGAAATTTCCAGAGCCAGCGTATCAATAAAAGGCTGCAACACCTCTGGCTCGTAGTTTTCTGGCAAACCGCCGTGCTTTTTAGCCTGCTCAGCCTCATCGCTGGACATATTAAACTTGCGCTGAATTTCTTGCGTAAGCTGATTGCCCGCATAAGCCTGATCACGGCTGTAAATAGACTGGCCGTCTTTGAAAATATTCATATGCATGGCTGTGGCGCCAATATCCACCACGGCCACAATCTGGTTTTCACCATTATTGGGCAGTTGTGGCTGCATCAGCTCAAACGCGGCCTGTGTAGCATAGGATTCAACATCCAACACCACAGCGCGCAGACCAGCGGCCTCAATCACCGCAACACGCTCATCCACCTTTTCTTTTTTAGCAGCCGCGATCAGAACTTCCTCTTCATCAGGGGCGACCGGAGACACACCCAACACTTGGAAATCCAGATTCACTTCATCAAGAGAAAAAGGAATGTACTGATTGGCTTCGGTTTCAACCTGCATCTCGAGCTCGCGCTCGGTCAGCCCGGATGGCACCAGAATTTTTTTAGTAATCACCGCTGCCGCAGGCAGGGCAACCGAGACATTCTTGATTTTAGAGCCCATTTGCCGCCATGCTCGCCGCACGGCCTCCACCACCACATCCATATTGGCGATATTACCGTCGGTTACGGCATCTTTTGGCAAGAGCTCAATCACATAGCGATCAAGGCTGTAGGTTGTTCCTGATAGGCTCAGCTCGACCATTTTTACGGACGAAGAGCTAATATCAACCCCAATCAGCGCAGGTGCTTTGGGCTTGAGGAAATCGAGATTCAACTCATTTTCCTTTTTTAAATAAAACACTTAAAAACAACTGTTACGAATCTACTTTAGATCGTAGCAGCGCGACTTATCCCTGTAAAGAAAGAACAGTGAAGCTCATTCTTATACAAGCGTATTACTAACATTAGTGCTTTTTCAATTATTTGATGCCAGAAAATAAATGCCAAACATACAAGCTCAGAATCGCGTAAATTAGCATCACTTCCAATCTTCTACCCTTAGCGATGAGCAAACGCCTTCTACTTATTTTTTGCGGCATTTTAATTAGCCTGATGATCCTTGTTGCTGGCCTTGGCGCTTTTGCGCTGGTGATTACCTATCCGCGCCTGCCTTCCTTAGAAGCACTCACAGACTATCGCCCTAAAATTCCACTTCGTATTTACACCAGCGACAATGTGCTCATTGGTGAATTTGGCGAAGAGCGCCGGGCTTTTACGTCTATAGAGCAAGTTCCTCTACTCATGAAGCAAGCCATTTTAGCGGCTGAAGATGAGCGCTTTTATGAGCATGGCGGAATTGACTATCTGGGCGTACTCAGAGCAATGATCAGCAATATCACATCAGGTCAATCAAAATCGGGTGCAAGTACCATTACCATGCAGGTCGCCCGCAACTTCTATTTGTCTAACGAAAAAACATTTACCCGAAAATTTAACGAAGCCCTCCTTTCATTTAAGATTGAACACAATCTATCGAAAGATCAAATTCTTGAACTGTACTTTAATCAAATTTATCTGGGTCAGCGCGCTTATGGCTTTGCCTCTGCAGCACAGACTTATTACGGCAAAGAGCTAAAACAGCTTAGCCCAGCTGAAATGGCCATGCTGGCAGGCTTACCTAAAGCCCCTTCCGCTTACAATCCAGTTGTAAACCCTAAACGTGCGCAGCTCAGACAACAATACGTTTTACGCCGTATGCACGAATTAAAGTTCATTAACGACAGCGATTATGCCACCGCTCAAAACGCGCCATTAGTCCTGAAACGCACGCAGCAGGAATACGCCGTGCATGCCGAATATCTGGCCGAGATGGTGCGGCAAATGATGGTTGAGCGCTATAAGGAATCTACTTACACAGAAGGTTTCAAAGTTTACACAACCCTTCGGAGCGACAGCCAGGAAACGGCGTATCAATCTTTACGGCAAGGCTTGGTTGACTACGACGTTCGCCACGGCTACCGCGGCCCAGAAGGGTTTGTTGCCCCTGAAGTGCTTCTTCCGGGCAAAGAAGAGCTACTGGACGAAGCACTTGCAGAGCAAAAAGACTCAGGTGATTTACAACCCGCCATCGTATTAAGTGCCAGCCTTCAGTCAGTAAAAGTTTATAAAAAAGGCGGTGAGCAAGTTGAAATTAATGCCGAGGGCTTACGTTTTGCCCGCGCTATGCTGTCAGAAAAAATCGCACCGGCAACCCGAATCCGCCCGGGTGCGATTGTACGGATTAAGCAAACAGATAAAGGCTGGAGCCTGACTCAGCTTCCTCAGGTCGAGGGTGCATTTGTTGCATTAGATCCACAAAATGGTGCAATTAGAGCGCTGGCTGGCGGTTTTGATTTTAACCGCAGCAGCTTTAATCATGTGACGCAGGCATGGCGCCAGCCCGGCTCCAGCTTCAAACCATTTATTTATTCTGCAGCCCTAGAGCGCGGTGTTACGCCCGCCACACAAATTAACGATGCGCCACTGGTGATTGATCCTGCTCAGGTAGGGGGGCAAAGCTGGGAGCCTAAAAATAGTGACGGTAAGTTTGAAGGCATGATGAGTGTACGTACAGCGCTCACCCGCTCTAGGAATCTGGTCACAATTCGCATATTGCAGGCGATAGGTGTGGATTACGCGCAGGCACATATCAGCCGCTTTGGTTTTAATCCTAAACAGCACCCTGCTTATCTGACAATGGCTTTGGGCGCGGGTAGCGTAACCCCGCTACAAATGGCTGAAGCCTATGCGGTGTTTGCCAACACAGGCTATCGCGTACGCTCATATTTTGTGGACCGGATTGAAGACAGCCGGGGCCGTGTTCTTGCTAAGACCCAGCCCGAAGTTGCAGGGGAAAACGCACAGCGCACCCTGGATGCCAGAAACGCTTTTGTAATGAATAGCCTCTTACATGATGTGGCCACGCAGGGTACGGGAGCCAAAACCAATATCCTGGGCAGAAGCGACTTAGCGGGTAAGACCGGTACAACCAATGATGCCAATGATGCCTGGTTTGCAGGCTATCAGCCTGGCCTTGTAGCGATTTCATGGGTAGGTTTTGATCAGCCCCGCTCTTTAGGCGCAAGGGAATACGGCGGAGTAGCAGCCCTCCCCATCTGGATAAACTACATGAGTAAGGCGCTTAAAGGCGTAGACAATGTGAGCTATCCGGTACCTGAAGGGGTTACGCCGCAAACCATTCAGACAGAGCGTGGCGCATACACTGAATATTTCTTCAGCGAATATCTGCAAACCAATCCAGAATTAGGATTAGGAGGCGGAGCGGGCAGCGCTCAACCACTGGATGAGATCAAGGAATTACTCTTTTAGGGGCACCTAAACTATGAGCAAGCCGCACGTTCTCGACCGTCAGTCTTCTGTCTTGCGAGCCCGGATAGCCGAACGTGCGGCGCGCTTAATCGCTGAAGATCTTTTGCATGACTTTGCCCTTGCCAAAAAAAAGGCCGCCAGACAACTAGGGATTAGCGAGGGGCGCATGATGCCCTCGAATCAGGAAATAGAAACCGCCCTAGCCAATTACAGGGCGGTTTACCACCCAGAACACAGCAATCACCTCAATAATCTGAGACAAAAAGCACTTAAAGTGATGCGTATTCTGGCCCATTTCCGCCCCTGCCTGACAGGATCGGTTTTATCCGGCGTTGCTGGCGCAAACTCCGACATTAATTTAATTATCTTTTTAGATGACCCTAAATCAGCTGAAATTTTCTTACTCAACCAGCAAATTGATTACGATATTTTGCCGCCAGCCAACGGCCGCCAGCTTGCAGATTACCCTTCATTTTCTTTTTGGTTTGACGACAGCCCAATCAGCTTACATGTACGCCCCCGTGATGCAGAGCGGCAAAAAGAAGAACGAATGCGGCTGGATGAACTGGAAGCCTTGCTGTCTATCGCAAACTAAAGCGTCTAGGCCTCTTAATTTATGACCTAAACAATAGTCAATCCATAGAATGACTTACACCATATTCATTAAAGCGCATAGCAAAGCAAGCTAGGATTAAGTCCCAGCCAATGATATAAAGTAGCTTATCTTTTCTTTTACTGATTAACACAATGCAACAACCTCCCACGCTGGAGCCCGTTTTTGTATCAGATACGGGGCCCTATCTCGTCAGCGCCAGCATAGAAATAAAGTATTTGCTTAAGCAATTACTGGATAACGGTGAAATAATTTGCCTTTACCCTGCAGGAAGACGAGAGCCATTTGCAATCAGTACCCTGCTCAGCATTACGGACAATGAATTATTGTTTGATGCCAGTAACGATATTGTCACCAATGCCGCGCTGATTAAAGAAGGCCGGATGCTGCTGGTGGGCGTTGTAAATAAAGTGAAAGTGCAATTTGAG
The DNA here is from genome assembly GCF_900451195.1 of Iodobacter fluviatilis. Lineage (NCBI taxonomy): Bacteria > Pseudomonadati > Pseudomonadota > Betaproteobacteria > Neisseriales > Chitinibacteraceae > Iodobacter > Iodobacter fluviatilis. The sequence goes on along the minus strand of NZ_UGHR01000003.1, from coordinate 622,096 downwards.
CTGCCCGATGCAGTTCTCGTCGCCTATGAAGGACGCACAGCGATTCGCAGCAGTGGCCCGGTCCAAACTCTGCGTATGCAAAGGCGTGATTTTTATCGCCTGGATATCCCCATGTCACAAAAAGTGGCCTGTGTTATTCCATTTGACGGAGGGCATACTGAGCTATCCGTCACAGATATCAGCCTTGGTGGCTTAAGCCTGCTTGGGGTATCTCCTGATTTGCCCATGCTCGTGGGCGATACCTTACACAATTGCCGCATACAACTACTCGATATAGGTGTGGTTGAAGTGGATATGCAAGTTTGCATTGTGATTGATGTAACACTGCGAAATGGCATTAAAACACAGCGGGTAGGCTGCCGTTTTTTTGATTTATCCGGAAAAATGCAAACGCTTATTCAGCGTTTTATTAATAAAATTGAACGCCAGCGAATCTCACGCGAATGATCAATTCCCCGCTCTTTTTTAGCCAGAAACTAAGACAAACCGAAAGCGCTGCAGCCGGTTTATCGCTGATGCACAGAGCGGGTGAAGCCAGCGCCAGCTGGATATTAAAACACTATCCCGCAGCACAAATAATTTATGTGCTGGCAGGGCCGGGCAATAATGGTGGCGATGCATTAATCACCGCCAGCCTGCTTCAGCAAGCAGGCAAAACCATTTTGCTCAGGCTGACCAGCCCTTCTATCACGGCAGACGCCAAAAATGCTTTTGCAAAATGGCAGGCCACTGGCGGCCAAACCATTCTTGCCACACCGGATCATGCCGACCTGGCGATTGACGGGCTGTTTGGGCTTGGGCTGAATCGCGCACCATCTGAAGCAGATGGCCAGATCATGGCCGGGCTACAAGCACTGGGCTGCCCGATTATTGCACTAGATATCCCAAGTGGCTTGATGGCGGATAGTGGTGCAGCGCCAGGAGCCGTCATTCACGCCACTCATACCCTGAGCTTTATCAGCCACAAGCCTGGCCTGTTTACCGCTAGGGGCTGCGATGTGTGCGGTGAAATCAGCCTGCACGATTTGCAAATCCCAGCTCATCTCTATCCCGAAGCCGACGGGTATTTACAAAACCATGCCCCGGTCAGCGTGGGCCAGCTATTACGCAGGCCAGACAGCCATAAAGGCAGCTACGGCACAGTCGGCGTGATGGGCGGAGCCAGCGGCATGTCAGGTGCCACCTTGCTAGCCGGACGGGCCGCACTGCATATAGGCGCAGGCCGCGTGGTACTGGGCCTGCTGGATAAAACGCTGAGCGCAGACCCAGTGCAGCCCGAACTGATGCTGCACTCTGCAGAAGAAGCCCTGCAGCACCCTGCCCTCAGCTTTATGCTTACCGGCCCCGGGCTTGGCAATAGCGCCGCTGCTCTTGCAACACTCCGGCAAAGCATTGCCAGCCCTCTAGCGCTGCTGCTTGATGCTGATGCACTTAATTTACTTGCCGGCTCAGCAGAGCTGACTGCCGCCATGCAAGAGCGCAGCTCCCCCAGCATAATCACACCACACCCTGCAGAAGCAGCAAGGCTGCTGCATACCAGCACTCAGGCAGTGCAAGCCAATAGAATCGAATCCGCACTTACCCTCGCACAGCGCTATAAAGCCACCGTCTTGCTCAAAGGAGCGGGCTCGGTATGCAGCGACGGGCAAAGCTGGAGCATCAACGCCAGCGGCAATGCAGCCCTTGCCAGCGCAGGGCAAGGCGACGTGCTCTCTGGCATCATTGCCGCCCTCGCAGCACAGGGCCTTAAACCGCTGGATGCAGTGCAAAGTGGCTGCTGGCTGCACGGCCGCGCTGCGGACGATTGGCGCAGAGCGCATCCCAATGGAATTGGTTTAACGGCAAGTGAAACAATAAGCTATGCCAGAGCGGCGTTGAATCAGGTTTTGGGGGCGTATTAGACCTTCGATATTTCGTTGCAAAACCCAAATTTTGAAACACTTTAACCCCAGAGAAAACGGAGTTTCACCGAGGAAATCAGGATTTGAATTAAGTTGTTTCTTTCGAGCGTGAGTGTTTTCAACCCCAGTCATTTGTCATTGATCGAGACTCGTAGCACAGGGCTTAAATCTCACTTTGAAGCACGCCGAAGCGAGGAACAAGCGGGGGTGGGATTTCGGCGAAGACTGTCTGAACGAAGCGAGCTCCACAGCCGCCAACTCGATAGTTCGCAGTGAGTAGTTTTGTGTTTTTGGAGTTGCGGCTTGGCTTCGTTTCTTGAACGTTCAAGAAAGGAACGCCCCTCTACGGTGGCCACCGCTCCAAAACAAGGTAACGAAGGCACTAAAAAGCATTATTTTTGGTATTGCATTGCCCAGCGCACAAAATACCCCCCTACCACGCAAACAGCATTGCGCCGTTTTGCTTTAGCCATAAGCGATGCGTTTTCCAATCAGGGCAGGCGCTGGTGACGATGGCCCAGAAGCGGGGGGAGTGATTTAGTTCTTTTAAATGCGCCAGCTCGTGGATCACCACATAATCAATCACTTGCGGCGGGGCCTGCATTAAGCGCCAGTTCAGGCGAATATCCCCTAAGGCAGTACAACTGCCCCAGCGGCTTTTAGCCGAGCTTAAAAAAAGCTGCCGCGGCTGAAGACCCATGACCTCGCTCCAATACACCAGCCTTTGCAAGAAATATGACTTGGCGCTGCGCTGATAAAAGCGCGTTAGCGTCACGGGTAAAGGCGTTTGTTCTGACACATACAGCACATCTTCTTCCAGCCGAGTACGACCAGCACAGCGCTGCACAAATTTAGCCTGGCCCTGCCAAAGTACACTACTGCCAACCGCCAGCGGAGCAGGAGCCATTATTGGCATAGCAAGCCTAGCCAGTATCCACTTGAGTTTGCTCTCAATGGCCCGTTCAGCTTCTTTTAAAGGCGCGCGGGCGGGCAGAATCACGGTTAAACCATTAGCGGTGATTTTCAAACCAATCGAGCGCCTGCGGCTGCTGCGCTCCAGCTGATATAGTAACTCGCGATCCGCCAAACGCAGCGAATGCACCGTCATTTTTTAGGCGAGTAACAAGGGCCAACGCCGCCAAAACGCTGGATTTCATTCTCAATCCACGTTTCAACTTCTTGAGTCAGCTCTTGTGGGCTGCGGCCAGCTGGCTCTATCGGCTTGCCAATCACCATAGTGATTTCACCCGGCCACTTCAGGAATGAATTTTTCGGCCAGAATTCGCCCGAATTAAGCGCCACCGGCACAATCGGTACTTCCAGATCAACGGCCAAACGCGCACCGCCCTGCTTATAAGGCTTGTAGCCACCCGATGGAACACGTGTGCCTTCCGGGAAAATGACAATCCAGAAGCCTTTAGCTAAGCGATCTTTACCCTGAGCAATCAGCTGCTTTTGCGCCTCAGCACGGTTTGATCGATCGATCGCAATCGGCGATAAAGTGGCTAGGCCCCAGCCAAAAATCGGCAATTTCAGCAGTTCTTTTTTCAATACCCAAACTTGTGGTGGAAACACATGCTGCAAGGCCAGCGTTTCCCATGCTGATTGATGCTTGCACATCACCACAGCAGGGTCTGCAGGCAGATTTTCAATGCCTTCCACGCGATAAGTCAGGCCACAAGTGAATTTAAGCCACTTGAGCATTGTCCACGACCAGCCACGAATAATCCGGTAACGCAGCATAGGAGGCAGCGGCAGAATCAAAATTGCAATCACACAGAAAATGGGAGTTACTACAGGAACAGCAAGCCAATACAGAATGGAGCGCAACCAAATCATTTAATCTTCACCCTCTGGGCCTAATAAATGCGCGGCAAATGCCGCCAAATCGTCAAATACCTGTGTACCCTCGGGCATCAGGCCTTTCTGTTCAGTTTTAATGCCATTACCGGTGCGAACCAGCACAGGCTTACCGCCAACAGCCGCAATGGCTTGTAAATCACGCAGCGAATCGCCCACCATCGTCAATTGCGGGCAAGGTATGTGAAAACGACTGGAAATATCTAAAATCATGCCGGGATTAGGCTTACGACAAACACAGCCTGCATCTGGTCCATGCGGACAGAAAAACACCGCATCCACATGCCCCCCCTGCCCAGCAATGGCCCGGTGCATCTTGGCATGAATACGGTTGAGCGCGTCCACCGCAATCATTTTTCGGCCAATCGCGCTTTGATTAGTTGCCACCACAATCGTCCAGCCCGAGCGAGATAACTCGCCGATGGCTTCTAAACTGCCTGCAATCGGCAGCCATTCTTCCGGCGTTTTGATGTAATCCGGGCTGTCTTCATTGATTACGCCGTCGCGGTCGAGAATCAATAACTTCATACGCGACTCCGTTTTAAACCTGTTTCAAAAAAGCTCAAAGAGCCGCAGACACAGAGGACAACACCGAGTACACAGAGAATACCTAAGCGCTGTGTACCCGCTTTATTCACTTCGTGCACTCAGTGTCTGCAGATCTTTTGAGCGTTTTTTGCGTTTACTCAGCCAATAAAGACAACTCAGCCACGCGGTTCATCAGGCTGGCCAGCGCGGCGAGCAAGGCTTGGCGATTGCCACGTACAGCTAAATCATCAGCCATAACCATCACTGAATCAAAGAAAGCATCTACTGGCTCTTTTAAAGCGCTCAGTGCTTTCAGCGCACCGGTAAAATTCTGGCTCGCTAGGGCACTGCTCACCACAGGCTGCAGCTTTAATAACTCAGCATGCAGGGCAATTTCAGCCTCATCACTCAGTAAAGCCGCATTCAGCTCAGGCAAATCGCCCTCGACTTTTTTCAGGATATTGCGAATACGCTTATTTGCCGCCGCCAAAGCAGTCGCTTCTGGCAGGGTTTTAAACGCCGCGACGGCTTGCAGGCGAATCACCATTTCGTTCAGCAGCGTTGGGTTCAGCGCCAAGACAGCATCGATATCTGCAGCCGGGTAATCAGCAGCCAGATAGTTTTTCAGGCGATCTTGCATAAAGCCATAGACGCCATCAACCGTGCCCTCTGCAACCACACCCGCAGGGAAAGCTTCCGCAGTAATACTGAGCAATTCTTTCAGATCCAGCGGCAAATCCAGCACCATACGCAATACACCAAGCGCGGCGCGGCGTAAGGCAAACGGGTCTTTATCGCCAGTTGGAATCAGGCCAATACCGTAAATGCCAACAATGGATTCCAGCTTATCCGCCAGCGAAACAGCCTGAGCCACCGCGCCAACCGGCAAAGTATCACCAGCAAAACGCGGGTGGTAATGGCCTTCAATCGCATTAGCAACCGCTTCGTTTTCGCCATCGATACGGGCGTAATACATGCCCATTACGCCTTGCAGCTCTGGGAACTCACCCACCATATCGGCGATCAGATCGGCCTTAGCTAAGTAAGCAGCACGTTTACAATCGGCCACATCGGCATTGAGCTTCACCGCAATGGCACCGGCAATTTTTTGCAGGCGCTCTACGCGCTCAAGCTGGCTGCCGATCTTGTTGTGATAAACCACATTGGCCAGCTGCGGCACGCGGGATTCAAGCTTCTTCTTTTTATCTTGCTCAAAGAAGAACTCGGCATCCGAAAGACGCGCACGCAATACACGCTCGTTACCATGAATAATATGGCTTGGATCGGCGGTTTCCAGATTAGAAACCACTAAGAATTCAGGCAGTAATTTGCCATTCTGATCCAGCAGCGGGAAGTATTTTTGATGCTGCTGCATCGATAAAATAAGGCACTCTTGCGGCACTTGCAGGAATTTCTCGTCGAAATGTCCGGTGTAAATCACCGGCCATTCAACCAGCGCAGTGACTTCGTCCAGCAAACCATCCGAAGGCGCAATCTGAGCATTCAGCTCAAGGCAGGCATTATTAAGCTGATCAGCAATCAGTGCACGGCGTGCATCAAAGCTTGCCTCTACAAAGCCATCATCAAACAAGCGGGCTGCGTATTCATCGGCATTTGCCAGCTCAATCTCACCGCTGGATAAGAAACGATGGCCCAGCGTGCTGCGGCCCGCTTCCAGATGCAAGACCTGAGCAGGCACGATATCGCTGCCATGCAGTGCAACCAGGCCGTGCACAGGGCGAATAAACTGGCCGTCCCTATCGCCCCAGCGCATCATTTTTGGCGCGGGCAGTTTTTTAAGCGTGGCTGCAATAATGCCTGACAACACTTTAGTCAGCGCTTCGCCTGTTTTTACCGATGAAAAAACATACACATCCTGCTTACCATCTGAGCCTTGCGAAAGCTGCGAGACATCCACACCGCAGCTGCGCGCAAAGCCTGCAAGGGCAGGCGTTGGCACGCCATCTTTCATACCAGAAGCAACCGCCGGGCCACGGCGCTCGATGGCCTGATCCGGCTGCACAGCCAGCACATCAGCGATCGATACAGCAAGGCGGCGCGGGCTGGCAAACGATTCCACTTCAGCATCTTTAGCCACAAAACCCAGCTTGGCTAATTCATCAAAAATACCACTCGCAAACACTGCGCCTAATTTTGGCAGTGCTTTGGGAGGCAATTCTTCGGTAAAAATTTCAATCAGCAGTGTTTGAGATATAGGATTGGACATGGGGATTAATTCTCTTCTAATTTAGCTTTAGCTTCTTTCTCGGCCATGATTTTACAAACTTGGCGAACAAAATCACCGCCAAAGCTATTGGCTGGCGGCTCATCGAATTCCCACTGAAAGCCCGGAATATCATAACGGGCCACCTGCTCGTTTTCCGCATCGCGCAAATCGCTTAATACACCCGCCATTTTTTTTGACGGGCAATCAATGGCATGGCGCGAATACTTCAGGCGATATTTCTTTTTGGTCGTTTCATCAATCTGATCTTGATTAAACTTCTGCTGCAACCAGACGTAGGTGTACTTGGTTGGCGCGTAATCATCGTCATGCGTAATCGATTTCACATCGACCAACATTTCATAATCCGCCATCGTGCCGTAACTGCGCCAGTCGCCTTCTTTTGGAACTTCAAGCGGGCCGTAAACCTCATCTTCAAATTTTCCACAGCCAGCAAGGAGGGTAATCAACAACAGATAGCGGATCATCATGCCCCCTAAGCCGGTGTAACTTGGCACATAGGGAAGCCCAATGCTTCGCGCGAATCGTAATAAGCACGGGCCACGAGGCGTGAAAGCGTGCGCACACGCCCGATATACGCAGCGCGTTCAGTCACCGAAATCGCACCGCGGGCATCCAGCAGATTAAACACATGCGAACACTTCATCACCATTTCGTAGCCTGGCAGCGCCAGATTGGCTTCCATCAGGCGTGCGGCTTCGCTTTCAAATTTATTAAATAAATCGAGCAGCAAGGGCACATTGGCGTGTTCAAAATTGTAAGTCGATTGCTCAACTTCATTCTGATGGTAAATATCGCCATAAGTAACCTTCTGGCCGTTCGGATAAACAGTCCAGACTAGGTCGTAAACGTTTTCCACGCCTTGCAAATACATAGCTAGGCGTTCAACGCCGTAAGTGATCTCGCCCAATACCGGCTTGCAATCAATCCCGCCAACCTGTTGGAAATAAGTGAACTGGGTGACTTCCATCCCGTTCAGCCACACTTCCCAACCCAAGCCCCATGCACCCAGGCTCGGGCTTTCCCAATCGTCTTCTACAAAGCGGATATCGTGCACACTGGTATCGATGCCCAGCTCGCGCAAGCTACCCAGATACAAATCCTGGATATTGTCGGGCGAGGGCTTTAAAGCCACCTGAAACTGATAATAGTGTTGCAAACGGTTTGGATTTTCACCATAACGGCCGTCTTTAGGGCGGCGTGAAGGCTGCACATAGGCCGCATTCCAAGGCTCCGGGCCTAGGGAGCGCAGAAAAGTAGCGGTATGAAATGTACCGGCACCTACTTCAATATCGTAAGGCTGCAACAGTGCGCAGCCATTACGGCCCCAATAGTTTTGCAGCGTGAGCAGAATTTCTTGGAAAGTCAGCATATTCCCATTCTCAGTTCTTTATTCTTAAACGCCCTGATTCTACTTGCTTTTAGCCTGTCTCGGGAGAAAGGGATTAAGCAAATCAGGCATGATTAATCACTCTGCTAGGCAGCACTCACGATCTGAGCGCCTGCTCCGCCTGCCTTTGCAGCGATGATTGACTCCTTATTTTAGATGAGGAACAAATTGATTTGCATCTGTTCATCACTTTAAAGCACATTTCAATTGATACGATTGAATCACCTACTCTATTTACACAAAATATCCCGGCAATACTGCCAAAAATATCACCGTATTTTCTTGGTCTGTTTTTATTGTTTAAGCGGATGAAACGTCAACAGCCCCTCATACACAAATAAATATTTTCATCTTTTACAATTACTGACCTACGAATACCCGCAAGGCTCAGTTATGCTTGAAGTTGTGCTTGCCTGCCCCATACCTCTGAAAAAAATATGAAAAAACTTTTATTGATTGCCTCGCTCTCTCTTTCCGCCAGCGCACATGCACGGCTGGATTTATCTTCCCTGCGTGAGGCCGCCCGAAGCCGAGATCTACCTGCTATTGCAAAAATGGCCGATGCAAGCAACGGCGAAGCATTAGAAATGTATCCGCGCTATTACTGGCTAAGCAGCCAGCTCACCACGATCAGCGAAAGCGATGTACAAAGCTTTTTAAAGAACTATGACAACAGCCCACTGGCAGAGCGCTTTCGTGGCGAATGGTTAAAAGAGCTGGGTCGTCGCAAAAGCTGGGCGAGTTTTAATCTGGAATACGCCAAAGCAGACGCACCAAACAATGAATTGCAATGTTTGCGTGCGCAATCGGCCATCGCCAGCAATGAAGCAGCGCCGCTATCGGCCGCCAAACCCCTCTGGTTTTCTGCTAGGCCACAAAGTGAAGCGTGCAACCCTGTATTTGACGCCTTATTTAACAATGAAGAGCTAAGCCAGGCCGATGCATGGGCGCGTATCCGCCTGGCACTAGCCGACAATCGCACCGACCTTGCCCGCCAATTGGCCGCGCGTGCTGGCAACCCAGCCGAATTCACAGCAAGAAACATCAGCGCGCTCGCCGCTAATCCTGAAAACCAATTTGCAAAACTATCCTTATCGACTCAAGCAGGCCGCGAATTAGCCATCTATGCCTTGGGCCGAATTGCACGGACAAATCCGGATCGAGCCGCCAGCCTGCTCAATGGCGTAGAAAAACAATTGCCAGTGGCGGATCAACGCTATGCATGGCAGCAAATTGGTTTAATTGCCGCCAAAAAACAACATGAACAAGCCTCTGCTTGGTTAGGCAAAGGCGATACGCTGGGTATGGACGGCGAAGATCGTTCATGGTCAATTCGTGCCGCGCTGCGTTTCTCTGATTGGGAAACCGCCCTCGCCCGTATCGAGGCCCTGCCAGCCCAAGAGCAACAGACCAGTACATGGCTTTACTGGAAAGCACGCATCCTGAAAAACCAGAATAAAACCATAGAAGCCAATCAGCTTTGGGCTGCAGCCGCAGAAAACCATGATTTTTACGGCCTGCTTGCCAGAGAAGAACTCGGCCCCAGCATGGAGCCCGCCAATATCCGCTATAAGGCCAGCGATGCCGAAATCAAGCAAATCCGCGCCATGCCAGGTGTGCAGCGCGCTTTAGCCCTGATCGATCAGGATTGGCGTATCGAAGCCATCCGCGAGTGGAATTGGGCCATGAAAGGCTTAACAGACCAGCAATTGCTGGCCGCTGCCGAATTAGCGCGCAAGCAAAACTGGTATGACCGCTCGATTTATTCCGCCGAGCGCACCCGTCAGCTGCATGATTTTTCGCTGCGCTACCCAACGCCTTATTTAGATTTGATTGAGCCCGCAGCCAAGAATGAAGGCATTGATCCGGCATGGGTTTACGGCCTGATGCGGCAAGAAAGCCGCTTTATCAGCATTGCACGATCTGGCGTCGGGGCCAGCGGCCTGATGCAACTCATGCCCGGCACGGCCAAATGGGTCGCCAGCAAAATGGGTAAAAAACACTTTAATCCGGCCGACGTGAATGAATTAACGACCAATATCAGCTTTGGCACCTTCTATTTGCGCTATATATGGGAGCGGCTGGACGACAATCAAATTTTAGCCACCGCCGGCTATAACGCGGGCCCTGGCCGGGCAAGAGCATGGCAATCCAGCCAGGCATTGGATGGAGTGATTTATATCGAAACCATTCCATTTAACGAAACACGCGACTACGTTAAAAAAGTCATGGCCAATGCGATTCACTACGCCCACGCCTTTGGGGACCAAGGGCTGCCGCTAAAGCAACGCATCGCCAAAGTAGCAGGACGTGGTCAGGCAGTGGATGCGCCTTGATTATTATCGATTAACAAGATCCTTCAGCTTATCTTGACGGTGAGCTAAACCTTAAACCACAGAGTAAAACGAGAACACCGAGCACACAGAGAAAACCACCCCATCATTGCATTTCTCTGTGGAACTCTGTGCGCTCTGTGGTTCAAGGCTTAGCTCTGCAAAACATCAGCTACAGTAGCAACACAACACCCCCATATCGAAACAGAGAAACGCGCATGTCCAAAATCTTATTAATCGGTGGAAGTGGATTTATTGGTAAACAACTGGCCGCCAGGCTAGCAAAAGCCGGGCATGCGGTCACCCTGCCCACCCGCCATAAAGAAAACAACCGTGAAGATTTGCTGCCCCTGCCCTTTCTCCGCTTAGTCAGCGCAGATATCAATGAAGATGCCACTCTCACGCGCTTAATTGCCGGGCAGGATGTGGTGATTAATCTGGTGGGTATTTTGCAAGGCAATGAGGCGAGTTTTAAAAAAGCCCATGTCACGCTTACTGAAAGAATTATCGCTGAGTGCACCGCTCAAAATGTAAACCGCTATCTACATATGAGCGCCTTAGGGGCAGATATTTATGGCCCGTCCATGTATCAGCGCAGCAAAGGCGAGGCCGAAGCCCGTGTTAAAGCCAGCGTACTCGACTGGACAATCTATCGCCCTTCGGTGGTATTTGGCCAGGAAGACCAATTTCTCAACCTTTTTGCCTCATTACTGAAGATGGCCCCCTTTGTGCCATTAGCGGGTGCAGAGACGCGATTTCAGCCCGTATGGGTGCAGGATGTCACCCGGGCTTTTGCCCTAGGTGTTACAGATAAAACACTGATTGGCAAAACGCTCAGCCTTGTTGGCCCCAAGATCTACACACTTAAAGAGCTAGTCGCTTATACAGCACAAACCATTGGCATTTGTCGCCCAATTATTTCCTTACCCAACTTTCTGGCCCGGGTGCAAGCTAGTGTAATGAGCCTGCTGCCCAATCCTCCGTTAAGTCACGACAATCTGGATTCACTGCGGGTTGATAATATTGATACAGCTGGCTTTGCCCCGGAATTAGCCTGGCAGCCAACGGCACTGGAAGCGATTGCGCCTCTCTATTTAGCAGGCAAACAGCAGCGCTATAATCAGTTACGCAGCCAAGCTCATAGAAATTAAGTTCCTTTTTGTCCATCGTTTAAAGGGTAAAAACCATGCAAATTGTAATCGGCAACCTTCCACCGGAAACCTCCGCAGAAGACGTACGCAGCCTGCTAACTGATGAAATTGGCCTGAACGACTTTGGCTCAATCACCATCACCGACAGCAATAGTGAAAACGTCCTTGCTCTTGTGCAGCTACTGACCGACAGCGCCGCTGCGGCCGATGTGCTCACGGCCAAAATCACCGACTTTCACTGGAAAGGCCGCAGCCTAACCAGCAGCCATACGCATATGTTTAAAGAAGGCTAAGCCTTGCTGATTGCCGAGTAGCAAAACAGGGCATGAATTAGACCCTAATCTCACTTGAGCCCTACTTGCAGTCACCCCAGTCAACCTTAGGGCTAAAGCAGAGTCTGGTTTTACATAGGGCGTGCAAGTCGTTTTTCTTGCGCACCGCTCTTGGTGAAACCCAATCCTATCAACTGAAACAAAACATAGAAAATGTGACGTTTTTCGTAGGAGTGGCTTTAGCCGCAAAGGCGCTGCATATCAAAACATTCGCGGCTAAAGCCGCTCCTACGTTACAGATAAACAGGACAGCCATGCGCATCGCCGTTTTTGACAGCAAACGATACGACCGAGCCACGCTCAGCCAAGCCAATGAACACCATGGCCATGAGCTGGTATTTTTTGAAGACCGCTTAAATATCCAGACCGCCGCACTGGCATCTGGCTTTGAAGTGGTCTGCCCTTTTGTAAATGACCGAGTCGACGCCCCCACCTTGGCACAGCTTGCCAAGCTAGGCGTGAAACTAGTCGCACTACGTTGCGCAGGGTTTAATGGCGTCGATTTAGCCGCAGCCGCAAAACATGGCATCAGCGTAACGCGCGTTCCCGCTTATTCCCCCGAAGCCGTAGCCGAGCACGTTTTTGCCCTGCTGCTCACGCTAAGCCGTAAAACGCATCGCGCTTATAACCGCATTCGTGAAGGCAATTTCTCACTGGATGGCCTAGTTGGTTTTAACTTGCATGGCCGCACTTTTGGTATCGTTGGCGCAGGTAAAATTGGCGCAGCCACCATTGCCATTGCTCATGGTTTTGGCTGCAAAGTGCTGGCATTTGACCGCAACCCATCCCCTGAGCGCGCAGCGGCTTTAGGCTGCACCTTTGTTTCGCTGCCCGAGCTACTGGCGCAATCCGATATCATCTCGCTGCACACCCCGCTCACCAATGAAACCAAACATATGATCAATGCCGATACGCTGGCAGGCATGAAGCCAGGTGCGGTGATTATCAATACCAGCCGAGGCAGCCTAATCGATAGCAGCGCCCTACTCGACGCACTAAAAAGCGGCCAAGTAGGCGGTGTGGGATTGGATGTTTACGAGTACGAAGAAGGTGTGTTTTTTGAAGACCTGTCCGGCTCGGCATTAGAAGACGACGTTCTGGCAAGGCTCACCACCTTCCCCAATGTCATGATCACTTCCCATCAAGGCTTTTTAACCGACGAAGCGTTAGAAAATATCGCCGATACGGTACTGTGCGAAGTCAGCGCTTTTTCCCGAGGCGAGCCGCTGATTAATCCGGTGCAGTAATAAGCATCGCTTCAAACGCCCATCTTTCAAAAGGTGCTCTGTGCAAAAAGTTTACTTTATTACCCACCCTGAAGTGCTAATTGCCCCAGATGTTCCGGTTACCCAGTGGTCATTATCTGAAAAAGGGCGGGAGCGGATGACCGCCTTTCTTCAGCAAGCATTTGTCCCTTCTTTGACGGCGATTTATAGCAGTGAAGAAACCAAAGCAATTGAAGCGGCAGCAATACTCGCAGCTTCAATTGATATAAAAATAGAAAAATTAAGCGCCCTTGGGGAAAACGATCGCACTGCCACTGGCTTCTTACAAAAAGAGCAATTTGAAGCAGCAGCAGATCAATTTTTTGCCCACCCAGAAAACTCTTTTCAAGGCTGGGAGCGCGCTTGCGATGCGCAACAACGCATCATCAATGCGGTAGAACACATCATTCAAAAGAGTGCAGAAAAAAACATTGCCATTGTGGCCCACGGCGCAGTGGGCACGCTCTATAAATGCCATCTCAAAAACATAGCCATCAGCCGTAGCGAAGATCAGCCATCGCAGGGACACTATTATTGTTTTGATGTAAAACATCGCCAGCTGGAACACGATTGGCTCCCAATATCAGCAAACTAACTCCTCAAAATATGTTGAGGATGAGTAGGCCCCAATTACCCACCGCCATCAGTTCACACCGATATCAAGCCCTAAACTTAGGCTCTCCTAGACAATTACTGACAACCGTGGATAATTAATCTTTCACAGCCCGACTTTTTCGGGGTAACACCATGGCTTATCCAGATTGACTCTGCACCCTATCACCTTGTCTCCCCGTCTTGGCCGCTGGCTTCAGCTGCTACCCGGCCTGATTGCAGCGCTGTTTACGCTGGCTTTTGCCAGCTGGCTGCTGCTTACCACTGATGCCGATCAAAAACAGCGCAGTAACCAGCTGGAGCAGGATTTGCTCTGGCAAAAGCAGGCTATTCAGCAACAAATTACCGCCAATACCGACGCCATCAATGCCCTTGCGGTGACCGATTACAATAAGCAATCAGCGCTATTTCAGGCACGCGCTTTTTCTTTAATTCAAAACAGCCCAGAAATTGTCAGCCTAGTGGTCAGAAATCAGGATGATTTCAAAATCTGGTGGTCTGCCCCCCAGCAAAAAGTACGGCCATTTAATGGTGAAAGCGGCTGGAGCACGCTGCCAGCAAAACATGATCAGCCGCCACTGGCCCAATATGCTGTGTCCAGCGCCGACGGGCACAATTTTATTATTGCCACTTTTTCTTTTGAGCGGCTTTTACAGCAGCAAGTACCTTGGTGGATTGCACAGCGCTATCAGGTATTACTGCTTAATCATAATTATGTAACGCTGGCAGCCAAATCCAGCCGCCAGCTTGATCCAAGCGGCCTAAGTACGCGCATTGCACTCGATACCCCGCCCTTGGGATTATCGATACAAGCCGAGCTTTACCATGTACCTCGCCACAGACTGACTGAATCGCTGCCTTGGGTGCTGCTGTTTTTAGCCATTGGCATGTTGGCATCTACCGCACTTTTGCACCGCGTGATGCGCGTTCGCTCTCAGGCAGAAATGCAATTACGCGCCGAAACCGCGCTGCGCCAGGCGATGGAAGACTCGCTGGTCAGCGGGATGCGGGCGATGGATAAGGATGGACGCCTGATCTACGTAAACCGGGCTTTTTGTGAAATGACCGGTTTTAGCGCCGACGAGCTGCTTGGCCAGCAACCACCACTGCCCTACTGGCCGCCCGAAGAGCTTGAGCGCTGTCAGGCCGCTTTTGATGCGATTCGCTTGGGCCGCGCCGATCCTAACGGCCAAGCCGTACGCTTTATGCGCAAAAATGGCGAACGTTTTGATGTCAGCCTGCATGGCTCCAGCCTGATCGACGGCGCGGGGCGACATATTGGCTGGATGGGCTCGCTCTACGATATTACCGAGCTAAAACGTGAACGCGAAGTGCTGCAAGCCTCGCACCAGCGTTTTGTCACCGTGCTTGATGGGCTGGATACGGCGGTTGCCGTGAGCGATGCCGACAGTGGTGAGCTGCTGATGAGCAACCGCCAGTTTGATCGCTCATTTAACCTGCCAGACTGGCGTGGCCGCTGCTGTATCGTGCCATTTAGCGCCCGCCGCTTTGATACGCCAATCGACTCAGAATGGTATGACCCAATCAAAAAACGCTGGTTTCAGATCAAAAGCCGCCACAATCTATGGGTAGACGATTCAGATGTCTGGCTTGAAGTAGCCACTGATATTACCGCGCTGAAATCTGCCGCCGAGCGCGAGCGTCTGCAAAATGAAAAACTACAACAAACCAGCCGGCTGATCTCGATGGGCGAAATGGCCTCCAGCCTTGCCCACGAGCTGAACCAGCCCTTGGGCGCGATTGCCAGCTATGCATCAGGCTGCCGCAATATTCTGGCCAATCCTCAGCCTAATTTGCAGCAATTATCCCAAGCCATCGAAAAAATGGGCGAACAGGCCCGCAGGGCCGGGCAAATTATTCGCGGCATTCGTGAATTTGTACAACGCCGCGCTCCGCATCGCCGCCGCTGCACCATTACCGGCCTGCTAGATACCGTACTGGATTTGCAATCGCACGAGGCAGTACGGCGCGGGGTAGAGATCAGTATTTCAGAATCGGGCGACTTACCGCCTTTATATGTCGATCCGATTATGCTGGAACAGGTATTATTCAATTTAATTCGCAATGCCATGGAAGCCATGAACGATACGCCTGCATCGCAGCGTACTCTGGCCATTATGCTGAGCAGGGAGCATGATTACTTACAAGTTATCATTGCGGATCGTGGCACTGGTATTAGTTCTGAACAAATGGAACAATTGTTTAAACCGTTTTACACCACCAAAGACACCGGAATGGGAATGGGGCTGAATATTTGCCGCTCTATTATCGAATATCACCAAGGCCGTCTTTGGGCAGAAAACAATCCTGGCGGCGGTTGCCGCTTTATCTTCACCGTACCGTTTTCCGAGGAAACCCAGGCAAATGAACCCTGATCGCCGCATTGCAATCGTTGATGACGATGACGCCATTCGCGATGCCCTCGTCTGGCTTTTTTCCACCCGCAATCACCGTGCTGACAGCTATGCCAGCGCTGAAGCGCTGCTTGCTGATTACACGCCTGAGCGCTACGGCTGCCTGCTGCTTGACGTGCGTATGCCCGGCATGGGTGGCTTAGAGCTATTTGACCGAATCAAAGAGCATCCTTATTGCCCGCCCGTGGTGTTTTTAACCGGCCACGGCGATGTACCCATGGCCGTGGGTGCTTTAAAACAAGGCGCAACTGATTTCGTTGAAAAGCCATTTAACGATAACGATATCGTTGATCTAGTAGAGCGCTGTCTCGCCAACGACGCCACCAAGCGCGGCGTTTGGCAAGTGAAGATGCAAATCACCAAGCGCCTTGGCACCCTCACCCCGCGCGAGCGCGAAGTGATGAAGCTGATCCTGACTGGCCGTTTAAACAAACAAATTGCCGATGATTTATCCATCTCAATGAAAACCGTCGAAGTTCACCGCGCGCGGATTTTAGAAAAGATGCAAGTCAAAACCGCCATGGAACTCGCCGCCCTGCTGCGTGGATCCGGGGTAGAGCCTTAATTTTCATGGGGTTCACAAAAACCCAAATCTTGAACCACAGAGAACACTGAGAACACAGCGTTCAACGGAGAAAACCCTGTACTATTTTTTCTCCGTGCCCCTCAGTGTTCTTCCTCCGTGGTTTAAGGTTTGGGTTTTATACTTTCAACAATCACCCCGCAATCAAAGTCCGCCATGCTTATGCTGCTCTCTCCAGCCAAAACGCTGGATTACACCACTGCTCCCATCACCAAAGAATTCAGCCGGCCTGATTTTCTGGATCATTCCGCCAAGCTGATTGCTTTGCTCAAGCAGCAAACGCCTGCGCAAATTGCCAGCCTGATGAAATTATCCGATCCACTAGCGGTGCTCAATGTAGGGCGCTATCAGGCATGGCATCCTGATTTCACTCCGGAAAACGCCAAGCAAGCCGTGCTGGCCTTTATGGGCGATGTGTACGAGGGACTAAATGCGGGGCAAATGACGCCGCAAGAGCTGGCCTATATCAGCCAGCATCTGCGTATTTTATCCGGCCTTTACGGCCTGCTGCGCCCGCTCGATTTAATTCAGCCCTATCGCCTAGAAATGGGCACATCTCTGCCCAATGCAGCAGGCAATAATCTCTATGCTTTCTGGGGCGAAACCATTACCACCGCGATTAACGCAACAAAGCCTAAAGTTGTCGTGAATTTAGCCTCTACCGAGTACTTTAAATCAGTCAAACCCAAGCTCTTAAACTGCCCACTTATTACGCCGGTATTTGAAGACTGGAAAAACGGCAAATACAAAATCATCAGCTTCTACGCCAAACGCGCCCGTGGCCTGATGGTGCGCTGGGCAGCAGAGCACAACATCACTCAGGCCAGCGATTTAAAAGCGTTTAATGCCGAAGGCTATGCCTTTGACGCTGATGCATCTAATGGCGTGAGCTGGGTATTTAGACGGCAGTTGGCGGATTGATATTGTGCAGTAATCATATTTTCAGTGCCTCGGCACGTTGATTTAGGTGCGGTATCCCCGCTGGGGACTCCCTTTCTTGAACGGCCAAGAAAGGAAGCAAAGAAGGCCGCCCCGACCAGCACGAAGGCCCCTCACTGCGGATAATCGCCTCGGCGAAAAAGGCTGCTCGCTCGCTGCCTCGCTACCCCTTTTCCGAAACCCCGAGTCGCTTATTCCTCGCTTCGGCGTGCTTCAAGGGGTGATTTAAGCCCCTTGCTTTGATTCGCGATTTGAATACAAATCGTAGGATTTCAAAAAGCTCAAACCCACAAGACAACTTAATTCATACCTTATTTTTCTCCGTGAAACTCCGTGCTCTCCGTGCCCTCCGTGGTTCAAGACTTGGGTTTACTTCCCCTGCTGCCACCCCGCCAATTTACGAAACACCCAGCTTTGCGGCTCGGTTTTGCCGGTGCGGGCAAAGTCCAGCAGATGTGTAGCTTCTTGCATCGCCACATGGGCACTCTGAGCTTCACGATTCCCAGCAAACAGCAGCTGATCACCAAAAGTCAGTGGAGTGTCCAGTGATGGCCATGCTTGTAGTTCGTCACCATGCACACGCAGCAAAGGCAGACATTGCAGCTTGTAGCCATGATCAAAAGGATTGTTTATCCAGTGGGCAAGGCGTAAAGGAGGCGATGGATTGGCTAAAAAGGCGTGCACGGCTGCAGTGTTATTCGCATCCAGCGTAATGCTCCATATTTCCGGCACTTTATGATCGCATAACAAAGCCAATTGATCAGACAATGCCTTGGCCCATGCTTCATCTTCTTCTTTAATTAAATCCAGAAATTGCGCCAATAAAGGCGTTTCAATCGCACGTAAACATTCATGAGCCACAATTTCGCTGCGAATTGAGGTGATATCGGGCTTAAAGGCTTCAAACAATAAATGGTTATCGCGCAGATTCTGCCTTGCCACAATAAACAATTTGGGATTAATCGCTCTGGCCGTTGCCAGCGCAGACAGATTATTAATATCGTGATCATGACAAACCAACAGCCCAGAAGCGTGCTCAATACCTGCCGCAATTAATGCATCGGCATTTACGCCCAGCGCCTGCACAAATTGCTCCGGCAATAAGTCTGGCTGAGGCTCCAGATCAATCACCGTTACTGTAGCGCCTTCTTTAAGTAAGGCGGCCCGCATCGATATGCCAAATCGCCCATAGCCCACTACCACCCAATGCCCGCATGGCGGGCGCACTAAGGCTGCAATAGGCTGGCCAGGAAAATCAGAAAGCAGATTCCATAAGCGATAGCTATGCGGCGCATGCAGCAGCATCTGAAAGCGCTGCCCCACCGCATTAAACATATTAATAACTTTATTTGCGCCAAACGACTGCATATTATCGGCCACAGCCTTATTTTTGCAGCGGCAAACCGATACCAGATTGGGCTGCAAAACAAAAGCCGCCATTGCAATCGCCAGATTAACGTTTTCATCACCAGTAATAGCTAAAACGCCACGGCAACGTGGATGGGTAATTCCGGCAATTTTTAATAATTCAGGATTAGAAGCATCCCCCGCATAAAAAACCGGGTCGGAATGAAAATCTGCCAGGGCCAAATTATTAACGCGCTCTTCTCTAAGCTCAATCACCACAAAGCGGATATTAATCCGATCGAGCACTTTACAGAGCAAACGCCCCGTTTGCCCATAACCACAGATTAAATAAAAGGGCTCACGCAAACGTCTTACTTTATTATTAAACCGAGCGTATTGAATTGCTTTCTTTAACGCCTGATCATTAAATAAAGTAAAAATGGCCCCTAAATTATAAGCCCAGCCCGTAACTGATAAATAAATACAGCATAAAACCCACAGGCGTTGAGAATAAGAAAACGCATAAGGCGTTTCACCAAAACCAATCGAGGTAGCGGTATAGCTGATGAAATAAAAAGCGTGGAAAAAACCCATTTGATAGGGGCGTCCCTGATCATCCACACCGGGAATCAGCACTAGGCCCAAAACAGCAATTGAATAAATAAGAATCAGCGTGATAATCGGCGCACGCATGCGCCGCATCACCATAAAAAAAATATTCGGCATAATCAGCGACGATGCTGCAAGGTTTCACCAATCAGCAAGACCACCGAAACCACATTAGCGGCCAATGCACCGGCAGAAAAAGAAACCACCATCGAAGTCACTCCCGGAGTCATGCCAACCTGGCTTACATACATGGCATTACCCCATACCAAAGCCGCCGCAACTAATTGCAAATCAGCCACCAAGCTGGTAGCTAAATGCAGCGCCCCAACTTGAGTGCGGTCACCAAATTTAATGACCGTCGCAATAAAGCTGACCACCATGGCACAAAATAGCTCAAATACATCGTGCTGATGTGGCACATCAATTTGCCCCATTACAAAGCCAAAATTCAACGTAAATGCCAGTAAGATAAAAAATCCAAAAACTACTTTTTCAATATTCATACTACATATAACCCATGGCTGTAATCAAGGCATGATAAATCATAGAAGATATATCACAATGTATATCTTTACTTTTTAATATATCCAGATATTTAGTTCACACTATTCAGTAGTAAATACCCAAAACAGGTCTGCACACACAAAGCCGACACGCCTCTGCAAGCGATGGCCTAGTTTTACAGAACACGTACACACAAGTCTGTTTAAGGATAGCACCGATATAACTATATTGACTAAAACAAGCAAAGACTTACACAAAATAATTACACCGGACACAATTACATTTTTGCAACGATTTAATTAAATTTCACGACAACTTCATTCTTATATTTTATTATCTGTAATTGTATTTACATAAGAAACAGCTACAGTCTGTGCGTCTTTTTATAATCGATAAGCCACCATTCCCCAGCCAGGCTTTATCCCCGATATAAAACATACTCAACAAAGGCCCACCATGTCTATGGAATTGGCGTATATAGATAATAAGCATATAAACAGTGACTCCCCACTTTTAAAATCACCTGTTTTTCAGCAATTTTTATATATGGCACTTCCCACTATTGTGGGTCTGGTCATAAATGGCATGTATATCGTTGTAAATGGTTTATTTATATCGCGCGGCATTGGACCTCATGCAATGGGGGCCGTTTCTGCCGTTTTTCCAATTCAAATGTTTCTGCTTGCAATTAGCACCATGCAAGGCAGTGGGATGGCCTCCATTATTTCAAGGCATTTAGGAGCAAAACAGCAGGAAGAAGCTTCCCGCGTTTTTTCTGCATCGCTCCTGCTTGCCGCCAGCAGTGCCATTATTATTTCAGCCCTGTTTTTAATTTTCAGGCCAGCCATTTATGCCTTATTAGCTGTACCCCATCATTTTATACCTGAGGCAGATAGCTATCTGGTTCCGGTACTTATTTTCTCTGTGATTGGATTTATCAGTAATCAGATCACCGAAAGTTTTCGTGCATCAGGCAACCCCAAAGCAATGATGCAGGTATTATCGACAGGGTCTGTTTTAAATATTGTTTTTGATGCGCTCTTTATCTTTGTTTTTAAATGGGGCGTTGCAGGAGCAGCATGGGCTACAGCCTGTGCAATGGCCTTAGCCCTGCTTTTAGCATTACAACTGCAACGCAAAGGTGATAATGCCGCAAAATTTAAACCACAATATCTTATATCCAAATTAAAGATTTATACCGATATTATTAGCTTTGGCATGCCTGTTTTGCTCTCGCATGGTGGTTTTTCAATCATCATGGCCATATCGGTTTACTCTATTTCTATTGTCATACCAGAGCAATCCGCCACACTCATCAGCGCGCACGGTATTTTAATGCGCTGCTATATGTTTTTATTTCTTCCAATTATTGGAATGATGATTGCTTTGCAAACGCTTTCCGCATTTAACTATGGTGCGCGGCAATTTAAAAGAGTGCAGAAGGCATATATTTCTGCTCTTATTTGTAGTACCGCATGGGGGCTTATTGTAACGGCACTACTTTGCTTTAATACTGAATGGCTGTTACAGCTCTTTACACAGAACCAAGAAATAATTACGGAAGGAAATAAGATCGCCGCTATTTGCTTTCTTGGTATTCTTGCATCCGGAGTATGCATGATGTCCAGCGGCTTATTTCAGGGAATGGGAAAAGCACTGCCCGCTATGCTGCTCGATGCGGCCAGAACCTATATTCTGCTTATTCCGCTTATTTTTATACTACCCATATTTTTTCACAGCACGGGTATCTGGATCTCTTTCCCAATTGCTGATTTTATTGGCGGAACCATCGCACTTACATTCTCAAGCCGCTATTTAATGAAGCTGACCAAAACAATAAAATCAGGCGAGCACTGATTTTATTTAATCATCGCGGCCATCTTGAGGGGCATCACATATCAATACCTGATGCCCTTTCATCCAATAAAAAAAGGCAGGGCAATCATTGCCCTGCCTTTTTAATTAAAAAACCCGTTTAAACGATATCTGAAAATATTTCGTCGGCAATAACGTGCGTTGTAAAATTGGGAAAATCACGCACAGATGCGTGTACTGCAGGGTC
>NZ_UGHR01000002.1 GCF_900451195.1 Iodobacter fluviatilis | reverse complement strand
TATTACGACGAGGAAATACAGCAGCGTCGCCGTTTTCTATGCGGGCAACCCGCTTGCACAGCCATGGGTAATCTGCGGTTAATTCATTCACCGCCATCCAGAAGCCATCTGTATCCTGGGCCTGAGCGATATAAGCCTGTGTATTCAAGCTTTTCCAGCGGCTGCAGCCGGCTGCTAATACCGCCAGAGCATGCACAGCGCTTTGCTTATTGCTTGTGCAGGCTAAGCCATACTGATCGCAGCTGTATTCTCTGGCACGGGAATACGCTGTGCCAAGCAGGGGAATCCAGCTGGCAAAAACCAGCCACCAGTGATGCACTAAATGCTTTTGCGCAATGTGGCCCAGCTCGTGGCCGATATAAAAATTCAGCGCCTCGTTATCATCCTGCAAAGCATCGACAATATCGCTGAGCAGCACCACATAATAGCGGCGTAAAAAACGGGTGGCGAATGCGTTTAAAGCACCATTTCCCGTCATTAAATAAAATTCTGGTTGTTTTTTCAGCCCGATAATCTGGCAACAATGATCAAAACGGGTATGTAAATCAGGAAACTGCTCAGCAGTGACCCGAACACCATTGCCGCGTACATAAGAAATAAAATATGAAAACCCAAATAAGCCGATGAGATAAAGCACCAGCATAATGATCCAGATAATGCCAAAGGTGACCAGCGTTAAAGCCAGCCAGCTCAGCCCTGAAATCACGGCCATGATCACAAACAGGCGGCGCTCGTTAGCGTATGGCCTGATGACCGCCCTTTGGGGATTAATTGATGATGTACCCTGCTCTTCCATAATGCCTCTGCTAACTTTTTTGCAAAGCAGCAATTATAGCGTTTTAATCGCAAATTACTTAAACGAATCTGACTAATTTAATTCAAATCTGTTAGTAAATATACTTACACATGTAAGTATATTTACTATTTCATTTGGTTTAAATCAAAGCTGGTCCTATATTTCTGCGTAAAATCCGACTAAATTAGTCGGAAATAAGAGGAGAAGCATGATGTCGCTGTTTTCTGCTGAATCAATCACATTTGAAACACCCATCGCCATGCTGATGGCCTGCCACGACAGAGTGCGCCAATACGCAGAATTAACACTCAAACTGGCTCAGTACCTGATAAAAGAAGGGGTGGACAGCAAGGCTCAGGACGCTGCTGCAAGCATTTTGCGTTATTTTGATGTAGCGCACCGCTGCACCACGAAGATGAAGATCTCGATTTGTTTCCGCTGCTCAGCCATTACGGCGATGCTGAGCTGCAAACCCTTATTGCATCGGTCAGTGCAGAGCACGAAACACTTGCACTGCTTTGGCAGGATATACGCAGCTATTTAATTCCACTGGCAGCAGGCCATGGTGAAATCTTGCCACTGGCTCTTGCGCAGGAATTTGCAAGACTTTACCCGGCCCATGCCGATCTAGAAGAAGCACGCATTTATCCCAGCGCCGAAAAACTGCTTGATGCGCCCACGCTAGCTGCAATGGGGCAAAGAATGGCCGAACGGCGGGCACACAGCCCCGCAGAGGATGAAGTTTTATAATCAGAGTGAGCAAATCCTTTGCCGGGCATTGCCCTCGCACTATCATGCTCAAATCCTTTGCTCTTGGTTTTCTTATGCTTTACGCCGAAGTTCTTCTTACCCGGATCACTCAAAACCCATACCTGAGCAGCGATCTGCTTTCTGCCAGTAGTAAAGCTAAGCTGGCAGCGATCCAGTCCCCCACTCGCGCACAACAATTTATTCTTGGGCGTCTGTTGCTCGCCCAGGCTGCAAGCCAATTTTTAGGAATTGAATACATGGCAGGCGATATTGAAGAAGGGGAGTTCTTCCCCTATTTAAGCCGGGCCACTCATTTACATGCCAGTATTTCACACAGCGGAGACAGCCTGGGAGTAACGGTGAACCCCCAACGAATCGGGCTGGATATAGAAAGCTGCCGCCCCAAGGCCAATATCGCCAAGCTGGCTGAATTTGCACTGCATCAGGATGAAGCCAGCTGGGTCAGCGCCGTCCCGGAAGAATCCCAAGAGCGTTTTTACTTGCTCTGGACACTGCGTGAAGCGGCTTTTAAAGCCGGGATTCGTGAGCAGGTAATCCGGGGCAACAGCTTAATGATTGATGGGAATATCAGCCCAGCCTGGCACTGGGCCAGTGAAAGAGAGCCCTCTCAACGGGTCAGCATCGCCTGTTTGGCCCCTGCTCCATGGTTTTAATCCACAAATCCAGCCTTTAGTTGCCACAAGCACGGCCTTCTGGCAAATAGTGCCCTACAGCCAAAAATACAAAAAGCAGGGTGAAATTCAGCCTAAAAGACAAAAAATGCCTGAAAAATTAAGTTTAAAGGTGCTTAATCTGCTTTTTTCACCGTATTCCAGCTACACAACCAGCTAAAAAGCTATTTTCAAAAGACCGATAAGCGACACTTTGCGATAGTACGGTATATGCAAACGCCGAGTTAAGGTAAGCTACCCCTTCATACCAACCCTAGTTTTCTAATGATGACCGATCAAAATTCAGCTTTAGCTCAAGCATTACAATCTGCGATTGGCGAGAAATCAGCCCGTCAACAGCAAATTATGATTATTGAATTACTTTATCAGCGCTATCCGGTGATGAAGCAGTTCAAGCCTTTAATGATCGGTGTTCACAAAGAACTGGAAAAAGCACTGCCGCAATTCGGTGCCAATCATGTACATCGTCGATTGCGGCCCATTGCCGTAAAGTGCGCTACCTGAAATCAGTAGCTCGTGGCGGTAAACGCTTTGATCTGAATGGCAAACCAGCAGGCGATGTAACTGCAGAAGAAAAAGCTGCCGCAGCCAAGTTTGTACAAACATCGAAGACCGCAAAAAGCCACAAACCGCAGCCACAGCAGAAGAAGTGGCTGTTGAGCAGCTAGTGCTTTCTGCCACCAGCGAAGTGATTGCTGAACCAGCGAAGTGATTGCTGAACCAGCAATCACGACGCAGAGAGCAAAGCAGAGTAAATCGCTTTAGCTCCATAGAAAAAGGCCGCAGCAGCGGCCTTTTTTAATTCACTCAGATGACTCAACCCTTATTATCTGTGCAGCAACTGCCCTGCTTTAAATGTAACTACATCATCTTTTGCCATAAAAATATCGCATACCGCAGGCCACATAGCCCACAACCACGGTGGCAATGCCTAATTCAAACTGCGCCAGCCCATTGAATCTGATTCACATAAGCAGCAGCAAATTCCATTGCCCAAGCAGGTGACTCACTTTAAACAGCGCCGTAGCACCAATTACCAGCGGGAAAGTAAATGCAGCATAGCCTGGTGAAAAGGGCAGAATCAGCAGCTTGAAAAGGCGAGGTAGATAATGCCTGTCATCAGCACCGCAATCCCGAATAACAGAGCCACAATCAGCAGCGATGGCTCGGTGGTCACGGTTAAGTAGCCCGCAAGTGAGAGGCTGGCAGGGGCAGCAGAATGGCGATGGTTGGCTTGGCCGCATCAGGTACTTCATGGCTGAAAATCAAACGGTAGAGCATCAGCGGCAGCATCACTGCGTAGCAAAATATCCCAAACCACAGCAAGCCATTTGCTAGAGCGGCAAATTGCCCGCCAGGAAAAGCCACATCCGCAACGATAATCCCTACCGGTGGCACAAACCAGCTTGGCACCATATGGTGAATTTCAAAGTCTTTAGCCCGATGCCAGATAAACGTCGCCAGAAACACCATATGCAAGATCACGGCAAATAGCCAAAGACCCTCAGCAAAGCGGAGCAAAGTGACCTGATGCCTTTGACACCACCATCGTAGCCATTGCAAAGGTTGGAACCACGCTGCCAACCACAGGGTGGGCTAAATCTTCAGCAGTAAACGGGGTGAAGCACAAATTTGAAAGCTAGAATAAGTAACAGCACTGAGGCGATCACAGCGCCTGATAGCTGAGCATAACCAGAAAAATCGCCAGCGTTTTCCCAACACACCCAAGGCTGGCAAGGCCTAAAGCTAAACCCGCCATTGGAGTAGGAGCGGCGGCAAGTAATTGATGAATTCGCTTAAACATACGACGACCTTCTTATTTATTGCAGTACAAATAGAATACGCCCGGATATTGTTATCATATCTAAATGATTTGAATTAGGCGTTTAGTTAAATCAAATGAAGCTCACTCTGCAACAGCTAAAATCCTTCGCTGCCATTGCCCGCTATGGCAATCTTGGCACGGCAGCCAATGAGCTGTGCCTGAGCAAGGGCGCCATTTCTCAGTCTTTGCAAGAGTTAGAGCGCCAGCTGGCCACACCGTTGTTTGATCGGATACATCCGCGCCTGCAATTAAACGCAGAAGGTAAATTATTACAGCCCGTGGCCGAAGAATTGCTCGCCCGGATGATGGATATTGAAACGATGTTTGCCAGCGATAACGAACCGGTCGGCCAGCTGCGCCTTGGGGCTACCCAAACCATAGGCAACTATCTGCTACCTATTTTGCTGGCACGCACCGAACAAACCACCACACCACGCATATCCATCGCCAATACCCATATCCTGAGCCATGCGCTTGCGCATTTTGAGCTGGATCTCGCCTTGATCGAAGGTGAAAACCATCACCCAGATTTAATCGCCGATCCATGGCTGCAGGATGAAATGTGCATTGTGGCGGCCCCCGCTCATCCATTTGTCAAACAGGCCAAACTGGCTATCTCTGCATTAAGCGGCGAAACATGGGTGCTTCGTGAACCCATGTCAGGTAATCGGGAACAATTTGAGCAACTGATACAGCCACAGCTCAGCACCAGCCGAATCGGATTGGAACTAAATACCCTAGAGGCCGTCATGTTAGCTGTGGAACAGGGGCTGGGCATCAGCTTTATATCCAGGCTGGCAGCACAAGACCGTATCAATAATGGGCGATTAGTTTGCCTCGCCATGCAGCAGCGCTTCCCACGCCAGCTTTACCTTGCATGGCATAAACAAAAATATCACTCCACCGCTTTGCGCAGGTTTATTCAGTTTTGCAGAGATCAGGCAGGGGTGATTTGCTAAGAATAAGCGGCACATCAATACACAACGCTCATCCCCCCAAGTGGGCAAAATATAACGCTTTGCCTCCCTGAAAAAAACGTTAGCTAAGCAACAGGACCCTGCATTGAACATATTCTTTCTGCGCATTATCCCTGGGCTGGCCATATTTCTAAATTACCCACGGGATTGCTGGCGGCAGGATTTGCTGGCGGGCTTATCGGTGGCCTCCGTCGCGCTGCCGGTGGGCGTGGCCTACGCCCAGTTGGCGGGAATGAGCCCGATTGCTGGCCTATATGCCAGCATTCTGCCATGGTGGCTTATGCGCTGTTTGGCTCTTCTAGGCAATTAATCGTCGGCCCAGATGCCGCGACCTGTGCCATGGTGGCTTCTACCTTGCTGCCGATGGCAATGGGAAATTCTGAGCTGTATATCTCGCTTTCAGTGGCTTTGGCGCTGATTACCGGGCTGTTTTGCCTGCTCGCTAGCCGCTTTAAGCTGGGGTTTCTGGCCGACTTCTTATCCCCGCCCATTCTGGCTGGTTTTTTAAACGGTGTAGCAATCAGTATTGCACTGGGGCAGCTAGGTAAATTGCTGGGATTTACTTTCATAAACACGATTTTATTGGCCGGATTCTGGAGCTGCCAGATCGCCTGCCCGAGCTGCATCCAGCCACAGCAGTCATTGGCCTTGGTACGCTGTTAGCCATTCAAGTTATTAAACGCCTACTGCCTAAGCTGCCCACCGCCCTTGTTGCCATGGGGCTGGCAGGGTTAATCATCTTTAGTCTGAATTTACAAAATGCAGGCATCGCCATTATCGGCTTATTGCCAGCTGGCCTACCCACCTTGCACTGGCCCACTATTCCCGGGCCCATCTGGGTGAATTACTCGGGGCAGGAGCGGGGCTGGCACTGATCAGCTTTAGCAGCGCCATTCTGACTGCCCGCAGCTTTGCCGCAAAAAATCGCTACGAGATCGATGCAGACAGGGAATTTACCGCGCTGGGTATGGCCAATATTGCAGCGGGCGGTTTACGCGAGGCTGCGATGTCGGCCGGATGCGAACGGCTACATGAGTCTTAACCGGATTATCATTCAGCCGTTCGGAATCCGCGCCCGCCATCCATGCGCTGTGAAAACGCCCGCTGCAATATTGGCCATACCCAGCGCGGTAAATTCCCTGTCTGCATCGATCTCGTAGCGATTTTTTGCGGCAAAGCTGCGGGCAGTCAGAATGGCGCTGCTAAAGCTGATCAGTGCCAGCCCCGCTCCTGCCCCGAGTAATTCACCCAGATGGGCCCGGGGAATAGTGGGCCAGTGCAAGGTGGGTAGGCCAGCTGGCAATAAGCCGATAATGGCGATGCCTGCATTTTGTAAATTCAGACTAAAGATGATTAACCCTGCCAGCCCCATGGCAACAAGGGCGGTGGGCAGCTTAGGCAGTAGGCGTTTAATAACTTGAATGGCTAACAGCGTACCAAGGCCAATGACTGCTGTGGCTGGATGCAGCTCGGCAGGCGATCTGGCAGCTCCAGAATCCGGCCAATAAAATCGTGTTTATGAAAAGTAAATCCCAGCAATTTACCTAGCTGCCCCAGTGCAATACTGATTGCTACACCGTTTAAAAAACCAGCCAGAATGGGCGGGGATAAGAAGTCGGCCAGAAACCCCAGCTTAAAGCGGCTAGCGAGCAGGCAAAACAGCCCGGTAATCAGCGCCAAAGCCACTGAAAGCGAGATATACAGCTCAGAATTTCCCATTGCCATCGGCAGCAAGGTAGAAGCCACCATGGCACAGGTCGCGGCATCTGGGCCGACGATTAATTGCCTAGAAGAGCCAAACAGCGCATAAGCCACCATGGGCAGAATGCTGGCATATAGGCCAGCAATCGGGCTCATTCCCGCCAACTGGGCGTAGGCCACGCCCACCGGCAGCGCGACGGAGGCCACCGATAAGCCCGCCAGCAAATCCTGCCGCCAGCAATCCCGTGGGTAATTTAGAAATATGGCCAGCCCAGGGATAATGCGCAGAAAGAATATGTTCAATGCAGGGTCCTGTTGCTTAGCTAACGTTTTTTTCAGGGAGGCAAAGCGTTATATTTTGCCCACTTGGGGGGGATGAGCGTTGTGTATTGATGTGCCGCTTATTCTTAGCAAATCACCCCTGCCTGATCTCTGCAAAACTGAATAAACCTGCGCAAAGCGGTGGAGTGATATTTTTGTTTATGCCATGCAAGGTAAAGCTGGCGTGGGAAGCGCTGCTGCATGGCGAGGCAAACTAATCGCCCATTATTGATACGGTCTTGTGCTGCCAGCCTGGATATAAAGCTGATGCCCAGCCCCTGTTCCACAGCTAACATGACGGCCTCTAGGGTATTTAGTTCCAATCCGATTCGGCTGGTGCTGAGCTGTGGCTGTATCAGTTGCTCAAATTGTTCCCGATTACCTGACATGGGTTCACGAAGCACCCATGTTTCGCCGCTTAATGCAGAGATAGCCAGTTTGGCCTGTTTGACAAATGGATGAGCGGGGGCCGCCACAATGCACATTTCATCCTGCAGCCATGGATCGGCGATTAAATCTGGGTGATGGTTTTCACCTTCGATCAAGGCGAGATCCAGCTCAAAATGCGCAAGCGCATGGCTCAGGATATGGGTATTGGCGATGGATATGCGTGGTGTGGTGGTTTGTTCGGTGCGTGCCAGCAAAATAGGTAGCAGATAGTTGCCTATGGTTTGGGTAGCCCCAAGGCGCAGCTGGCCGACCGGTTCGTTATCGCTGGCAAACATCGTTTCAATATCCATCATCCGGGCGAGCAATTCTTCGGCCACGGGCTGTAATAATTTACCTTCTGCGTTTAATTGCAGGCGCGGATGTATCCGATCAAACAACGGTGTGGCCAGCTGGCGCTCTAACTCTTGCAAAGACTGAGAAATGGCGCCCTTGCTCAGGCACAGCTCATTGGCTGCCGTGCCAAGATTGCCATAGCGGGCAATGGCAGCGAAGGATTTTAGCTGTTGCAGAGTGAGCTTCATTTGATTTAACTAAACGCCTAATTCAAATCATTTAGATATGATAAACAATATCCGGGCGGTATTCTATTTGTACTGCAATAAATAAGAAGGTCGTCGTATGTTTAAGCGAATTCATCAATTACTTGCCGCCGCTCCTACTCCAATGGCGGGTTTAGCTTAGGCCTTGCCAGCCTTGGGTGGTGTTGGGAAAAACGCTGGCGATTTTTCTGGTTATGCTCAGCTATCAGGCGCTGTGATCGCCTCAGTGCTGTTACTTATTCTAGCTTTCAAATTTGTGCTTCACCCCCGTTTACTGCTGAAAGATTTAGCCCACCCTGTGGTTGGCAGCGTGGTTCCAACCTTTGCAATGGCTACGATGGTGGTGTCAAAGCATCAGGTCACTTTGCTCCCGCTTTTGCTGAGGGTCTTTGGCTATTTGCCGTGATCTTGCATATGGTGTTTCTGGCGACGTTTATCTGGCATCGGGCTAAAGACTTTGAAATTCACCATATGGTGCCAAGCTGGTTTGTGCCACCGGTAGGGATTATCGTTGCGGATGTGGCTTTTCCTGGCGGGCAATTTGCCGCTCTAGCAAATGGCTTGCTGTGGTTTGGGATATTTGCTACGCAGTGATGCTGCCGCTGATGCTCTACCGTTTGATTTTCAGCCATGAAGTACCTGATGCGCCAAGCCAACCATCGCCATTCTGGCTGCCCCTGCCAGCCTCTCACTTGCGGGCTACTTAACCGTGACCACCGAGCCATCGCTGCTGATTGTGGCTCTGTTATTCGGGATTGCGGTGCTGATGACAGCATTATCTACCTCGCCTTTTTCAAGCTGCTGATTCTGCCCTTTTCACCAGGCTATGCTGCATTTACTTTCCCGCTGGTAATTGGTGCTACGGCGCTGTTTAAAGTGAGTCACCTGCTTGGGCAATGGGAATTTGCTGCTGCTTATGTGAATCAGATTCAATGGCTGGCGCAGTTTGAATTAGGCATTGCCACCGTGGTTGTGGGCTATGTGGCGCTGCGGTATGCGATATTTTTTATGGCAAAAGATGATGTAGTTACATTTAAAGCAGGGCAGTTGCTGCACAGATAATAAGGGTTGAGTCATCTGAGTGAATTAAAAAAGGCCGCTGCTGCGGCCTTTTTCTATGGAGCTAAAGCGATTTACTCTGCTTTGCTCTCTGCGTCGGTGATTGCTGGTTCAGCAATCACTTCGCTGGTTCAGCAATCACTTCGCTGGTGGCAGAAAGCACTAGCTGCTCAACAGCCACTTCTTCTGCTGTGGCTGCGGTTTGTGGCTTTTTGCGGTCTTCGATGTTTTGTACAAACTTGGCTGCGGCAGCTTTTTCTTCTGCAGTTACATCGCCTGCTGGTTTGCCATTCAGATCAAAGCGTTTACCGCCACGAGCTACTGATTTCAGGTAGCGCACTTTACGGCAATGGGCCGCAATCGAGCGATGTACATGATTGGCACCGAATTGCGGCAGTGCTTTTTCCAGTTCTTTGTGAACACCGATCATTAAAGGCTTGAACTGCTTCATCACCGGATAGCGCTGATAAAGTAATTCAATAATCATAATTTGCTGTTGACGGGCTGATTTCTCGCCAATCGCAGATTGTAATGCTTGAGCTAAAGCTGAATTTTGATCGGTCATCATTAGAAAACTAGGGTTGGTATGAAGGGGTAGCTTACCTTAACTCGGCGTTTGCATATACCGTACTATCGCAAAGTGTCGCTTATCGGTCTTTTGAAAATAGCTTTTTAGCTGGTTTGTGTAGCTGGAATACGGTGAAAAAAGCAGATTAAGCACCTTTAAACTTAATTTTTCAGGCATTTTTTGTCTTTAGGCTGAATTTCACCCTGC